>JAKAKQ010000103.1 GCA_021813425.1 Nitrospirota bacterium | reverse complement strand
CCATTGCCTATTCCTCTTTCCGTAATCTGTTCGCCGAGCCACATTATAAATGCCGTGCCGGATGTCAGGGTGATCATAGTGACCAGCCTGAACGACCAGCCTGGGTTCTGCACAAAGGCCCCCTGCTGCATGCTCTCAAGCCCTGCTGCTATCCCGAAAGACTGAATCGCGCTGATTATTACAGTGCCGTACCTTGTGTACCTGGTTATTTTTTTCCTGCCGGCCTCGCCTTCCTTGGCAAGCTTGCCTATAGCTGGTATTACCACTGTAAGCAGCTGCATAATGATCGAGGCGCTTATATAAGGCATTATACCGAGCGCGAATATGGTGACCCTCGATAATGCCCCGCCTGAGAACATATCGAAGAACCCCATCATAGCGCCGCCTGCCTTCATCAAAAACTTGCTTAATTCTTCTCCGTCTATTCCGGGGGTAGGTATATGGCAGCCGATCCGGTAAACCGTCAAAAGGGCGAGAGTAAAAAATATTCTGTTCTTTAACTCGGCTATTTTGAATATATTCTGGAGGCTTGCAATAAGACCCAAACTATATTACCTCTGTCTTGCCGCCGGCTGCTGCAATCTTCTCTGATGCAGAAGCGCTGAATGCTGCAGCTTTTACAGTAACCGGTCTTTGAATGTCACCGCTGCCCAGCACCTTCAGGCCGTTTCTAATATTCTTAATGATTCCTTTTTCGATAAGAAGCTCAGGCGTTATTACCGTCTCATCTTTAAGCTTGTTTATTGTATCAAGGTTAATGATTGAGTATTCAACAGCAAAATTGTTTTTAAATCCTCTCTTCGGGGTCGTTCTCTGCAGCGGCATCTGTCCACCTTCAAATCCTGCTCCTTTTGGCCCCCCGGATCTTGACTTCTGTCCCTTATGTCCTTTACATGACGTTTTGCCATGGCCGGAACCAATTCCCCTGCCTACCCTTTTATTTCTCTTCCTGCTTCCTTCAACAGGCTTTATATCTTGAATATTCATATTAAAAGTCAAACCTCCAGACTATTTATCAACTTTTTCAACAGCAATGAGATGAGACACTTTGTTTATCATGCCTTTGGTTGACTTGTCATCCACCCTTTTCACGCTGCTGCCGATTTTTCTTAATCCGAGCGCCTGCAAAACCCTCTTCTGTTTTTCGGGGATACCTATATAACTCCTTTTCAAGACTATCTTTAACATCTATGCGCTTGCCTCCTGCACTTCTTCCTCACTCCTGCCCCTCAGCTTTATTACAGAATCAGGGTCCTTCAGGCCTAACAAGCCGTCAATCGTAGCTTTAACTGTATTGAAAGGGTTATGGTTACCCAGAGACTTTGCAACTATATCCTGTATCCCTGCTACCTCAAGAATGGCCCTGACAGCTCCTCCTGCAATAAGGCCGGTCCCTTTTTTTGCCGGATTCATTACAGCAGTTGCAGAACCGAACCTGCCGATAATCCTGTGGGGTATGGTTCCGTCCTTTAAGGGGAATTTCAAAAGGGATTTTTTGGCCTGTTCAACAGCCTTCCTGATAGCCTCGGGAACCTCTGATGCCTTTCCTTTCCCTATACCAACTGTACCTTCGCCGTCACCAACTACAACCAGAGCGCTGAAAGAAAATCTCCTCCCGCCCTTTACAACCTTGGCTACCCGGTTGATATATATAACCTTATCCTTTAGATTCAATCCCTCTGGGTCTATCCTTCCCACCATACCTCCTTTAAAAGTTATAAATTAGAAATTGGAAATGGGAACTTATAAAATTCTTATTTCTCATTTCAAAATTCCAATCCAGCTTCTCTTGCCGCTTCCGCCAGTGCCTTGACCCTTCCGTGATAAAGATATCCGCTCCTGTCAAAAACGACCTTCTTAATGCCCTTTTCCATCGCCCTTTTAGTAATAAGGGCTCCTACCTCTTTTGCTGTCTTGATGTTGCCCTTATGCTGCTCTAAATCCTTTACAGGACTATCAAGGCTCGAAGCCGAAGCTACCGTTTTACCATCAAGATCATCTATTATCTGTGCGTATATATGGTTTAAGCTCCTGTAAACAGAAAGCCTCATTCTTTGATCTGTCCCAAAGACATTTTTTCTTATCCTTTTATGTCGTCTTTGTCTTCCCTCTTGCCTGCTCTTAGCCAACTTAGCCTCCTACAATTTAGCTTTAAGCTCTCAGCTGACAGCTCAATTATTTATAAATGAGCTATAAACTATGAACTATTTTTTACCTGCTTTACCTACTTTGAGTTTCAGCCTTTCGCCGGAATACCTCAAGCCCTTGCCCTTATAAACATCAGGACTTCTCAGGGATTTTAGATTTGCTGCAACCTGTCCTATTTTCTGCTTATCCACCCCTGTAAGTGTAATCTGAATCTGCTTCTGGTCAACAGTAGCGCTTATTCCTTCCGGAAGATTAAACTCTACAGGATGAGAATATCCAAGCGAAAGAACGATCTTCTTACCCTGAACCTGGGCCCTGTACCCAACGCCTACGATATCAAGAACTCTTTGATAGCCATGGGTAACACCCGTAACCATATTCAAAATCATGTTGCGAGCAAGCCCGTGTAATGCCTTAATTCTCTTTATATCAGAACTCCTGCCGACAAAAACCTTATTATCCTTTACAGACACGCTGGTTTCTAAAGGAAAATTCCAGTCGAGTTCTCCTTTGGGCCCTTTTACCTTTATCTTGTTAGCGGCCAGTTTAACATCAACGCCGGCCGGTATATCTACTGGTTTTTTCCCGATTCTCGACATCCTAACTCTCCTTTACCATATATAGCAGAGAACTTCTCCGCCAACTTTTTCACGTTTGCATACCTTGTCGCCAAGAACCCCTTTTGAAGTGGAAAGGACAGAAATGCCCACCCCTCCCATTACAGTAGGTATGGCGTCTTTATCGACGTAAACTCTTCTGCCGGGCTTGCTTATACGTTTAAGACCTGAGATCACAGGTTCATTTTCAGGTGCGTATTTAAGTGTAATCCTGAGTATCCCCTGTTTTTTGTCTTTCAGGATTTTATATGCCCTGATAAAACCCTCTTCTTTTAATATCTTAGCGATCTCGAGTTTCATCCTTGAGGCAGGTATATCAACTTTTTCTGCCTTAATCATAACCGCATTTCTCATCCTCGTAAGCATATCTGCAATTGGGTCTGTTAACATCAATTTCCTCCGACTACCAGCTTGATTTTGTTACTCCGGGTATCTGTCCGCTGAGAGCCAGCGTTCTGAAACATATCCTGCACATCCCGAATTTCCTGAGATAGGCCCTAGGCCTGCCGCACAGCTTACATCTGTTGTAAGCCCTGACGCCGAATTTGGGCGGCCTTTTCGTCTTTTCTATCATGCAAGTCTTTGCCATTAATAACACCTCATTAGTTTCTAAAAGGAATTCCCATATATCTTAACAGTGCTTTGCTTTCTTTATCTGTTTCTGCAGACGTACATATCGCTATATCAAGGCCGTGTACCATTTCGACCTTGTCAAAATCTATCTCGGGGAAGATGAACTGTTCTTTAATGCCGAGGGAATAATTACCCCTGCCGTCAAAAGATTTCCCTGAAACTCCCCTGAAATCCCTGATCCTGGGCAGCGCAATACTTATCAGCCTGTCAAGGAACTCATACATAATACTCCCTCTCAAGGTAACCTTGCAGCCGATCGGCATACCCTCTCTCAGCTTGAAAGTCGCTATCGATTTTTTGGCCTTTGTAATTACGGCCTTCTGCCCTGTAATTGTAGAAAGCTCCTTCTGAGCGGCCTCGAGGAGTTTTATATTCTGTATCGCCTCACCAAGACCGACATTTAAGACCACTTTCTGTACCTTCGGGACCTGCATTATATTCTTGTATGAAAATTCTTTCATCATCGCAGGGATTATCTCTTTGGTATATTTATCCTTAAGCCTTGGAGTCATCTTCAATCAATGACCTCCTTGCATTTTTTACATATCCTGTGTTTCTTGCCGCCTTCAATGCCTGTAACGCCGACTTTCGTAAGTTTATCGCACTTGGGACAGACAAGAAGGACGTTGGATATGTGTATTGGCGCTTCCTTTTCTATAATTCCGCCCTGGGCATATTTTTTATTCGGTTTCATGTGCTTTTTGATTATATTTACCTTCTCGATTAAAATATTTTTTTTGTCATTGTTAACTGCCAGCACCCTGCCTCTTTTACCAGCTTCCTTGCCGGTAATGACATAAACATTATCTTCTTTTCTGATTCCTAAACCCATTCATCCTCCTACAATACTTCAGGCGCAAGTGAGATTATCTTCATATAATCTCTCCATCTCAACTCTCTGGCAACCGGGCCGAAGATTCTCGTCCCGACCGGTTCACCCTGCGGATTTATCAAGACCACGGCATTCTGGTCAAAGCGGATATAAGAGCCGTCAGGCCTTCTCGCTTCCTTCCTTGTGCGTACCACCACAGCCTTTGTAACCGAACCCTTTTTGATATTGCTTTCCGGAAGCGCCTCTTTGACACTTACGACTATAATGTCGCCTAACCTTGCATACTTTCTCTGAGAACCGCCAAGAACCTTTACACACTGCACTCTTTTGGCGCCCGAATTATCTGCAACCTCAAGCATGCTCCTCAACTGAATCATCTTCCGCTGCTCCTGACTGATTTATTCAGAATCTCAAGGACCTGCCATCTCTTGTCTTTGCTTAAAGGCCTTGTCTCAATAATCTTTACCTCATCCCCTACCTTGCATTCGTTGGTTTCATCGTGTGCCTTGAACTTCGAGACCTTTTTAACAGTCTTTTTGTAAACCGGGTGTTGAAAAAGTCTCGTTATAGCAACAACAACAGTCTTATCCATCTTGTCGCTGACTACTTTGCCTGTATAAATTTTGTCGCTCATCTTTACCTTCCAAAACTCGTTATTGTATTTATAATGCAGGAGTCAGGATTCAGAATATGGAAGGCATGTTCCGGTCCTTTTTCCCTGCTTCTGAATTCTGTATTCTGTATTCTATTTATTTTCATCTTTTTTCTTTTTCTCTGTAATTATGGTCAGCATCCTGGCTATGTCCTTCTTAATGGCACGCATACGCATAGGGTTTTCTATTTCACCGGTAGCCTGCTGGAATCTGAGGTTGAAAAGTTCTTTTCTTAAATCCTTTTCTTTCAGTTTCAGATCATCTATTGTCACTTCTCTGAGTTCAGAAGGCTTCATACTACACTCTCCTCCCGCCTGATAAATTTTGTTGAAATAGGAAGCTTGTGCGAAGCAAGCCTGAGAGCTTCTTTTGCTATCGTCTCAGTAACTCCTGAAATCTCATATATAATCTTCCCCGGCTGTACCACAGCGACCCAGTACTCAGGTGCGCCCTTTCCTTTTCCCATTCTTGTCTCTGCAGGTTTTTTTGTTATCGGCTTATCAGGGAAAACCCTTATCCATACCTTGCATCCCCTTTTAACATGTCGCGTAATCGCAATTCTTGCAGCCTCTATCTGTCTGCTTGAAATCCAGCCAGGTTCCATCGCCTTTATTCCGAATTCCCCAAAGGTCACTTCAGAACCCCTGTAGGCCTTTCCGTTCATATTCCCCTTCTGCATCTTCCTGAATTTAACTTTTTTAGGCATTAACATAACTTAATCCCCTTATATAGCGGCTGCTTCTGTCTCAGTCCTGACAGCCTCTGGCAGCACATCGCCTAAATATACCCATACTTTCACACCTATAATTCCATAGGTGGTTTTTGCCCGGGCAAGGCCATAATTAATATCTGCCCTGAAAGTGTGCAGAGGCACTCTTCCTTCCCTGTACCATTCAGTCCTTGCTATTTCAGCACCTGCAAGCCTGCCCGAACATGTAATTTTAATCCCGAGGGCCCCGAATCTTAATGCTGAGGCAACAGCCTTTTTCATGGCCCTTCTGAAGGCAATCCTTTTTTCGAGCTGAAGCGCAATATTCTCTGCAACAAGCTGAGCGTCTATCTCGGGTTTCCTTATCTCTTTGATATCCACAGTCGCCTGCTTTCCCGTGATCAGTTCCAGATCCTTTCGCAGCTTTTCTACTTCAGCGCCTTTCTTGCCGATGATAATCCCGGGTCTTGCAGTATGGATTATAACCCTTATCTTCTGGCCGGCACGCTCGATCTCAATCCTTGATACCCCGGCATGGAAGAGTTTTTCTTTTATCTCTTTCCTGATCGCTACATCTTCAAGCAACTGGGCTGAATATCCTTTTTTGAGATACCACCTTGAATCCCATGTCCTTGTTATGCCTAATCTGTTTCCGGTCGGATGCGTCTTCTGGCCCAAAATTTCCTCCTGATTATTTCTCTGTTAATATCAAAGTTATATGGCAGCTCTTTTTCTTAATAACATTCGCCCTGCCCATTGCTCTCTGCTCGACCCTCTTCATGATCGGTCCCTGATCTATATATGCCCTGCTGATCACAAGCGACTCGGAATCTATATTTGTGTTTTTCTGCTCGGCATTTGACATAGCGGATTTGAGTATCTTCTCTATATATCTTGAACCCCTGTACGGCATGAACCTGAGAGATAAAAGTGCATCGCCTGCCTTCTTTCCCCTGATCAGATCAATAACCCTTCTAGCCTTCCTGGGGGTGATCCTTGCATATTTTAATAAAGCCCTTGACTCCATATAATTAACCCTTTACCGCCGTAGTCTTTGAAGAGCCCGAATGGCCCTTAAAGGTCCTTGTTGGTGAAAACTCACCGAGCTTATGTCCGACCATATTCTCAGTTATATACACAGGAATAAATTTCTTGCCATTATGGACAGCAAAAGTATTTCCGATAAATTCAGGCAGAATAACTGAACGCCTCGACCATGTCTTAATGAGTTTTTTTTCGCCTGATGCAACCATATCCTTAACCTTCTTCATCAGCTTTTCATCAACAAACGGACCTTTTTTTAATGACCGTGGCAATTTACTTCCTCCTCTTTACGATATACTTATCTGTTCTTTTACTCTGTCTTGTCTTAATCCCTTCAGGCTTTCCCCACGGCGTACAAGGCGGCCTTCCTCCGGAACTCCTTCCTTCCCCTCCTCCTAAAGGATGGTCTATCGGGTTCATGGCAACTCCTCTTACAACAGGCCTTTTCCCAATCCATCTTGTTCTTCCAGCCTTGCCGAAAGAGATATTCTCATGCTCAGGGTTGCTCACCTGTCCGATAGTTGCCATGCACCTGGTTGGCACACGCCTTACCTCTCCGGAAGCCAGTTTTACCTGGACATAATCTTCATCCTTGGCAATTAACTGTGCAGAAGAACCCGCGCTCCTGACCATTTTTGCTCCCTGACCCGGATATAACTCTATATTGTGTATAAAAGTGCCGAGTGGTATATCGCTGAGCGGAAGGGCATTCCCTATCTTTATTTCAGCGCCCCTTCCAGAGACAATTTCATCGCCTATATTTAAACCTGCGGGCAGAACTATATATCTTTTCTCACCGTCTTTATATTTCAAAAGGGCGATACGAGCGGATCTGTTAGGATCATATTCTATTGTATCCACTACCGCGGGTATCCCTGTTTTGCTCCTCTTAAAATCGATAACCCTGAATTTCCTTTTATTACCGCCTCCGATATGCCAGGATGTTACGCGTCCCAGGTTATTTCTTCCCCCGGTCTTTTTTAGAGGCCTCACAAGTGATTTTAACGGTTTGTCAGTTGTGATCTCGGCAAAATCCATAACAGTGCGGAACCTTTTGCCGGGAGATGTTGGATTGTACTTTTTAATTCCCATTATTATGCACCTTCAATAAAATCAAGTTTTTCTCCCTTTTTGAGGGTTATTAATGCCTTTTTCCTGTCAGACCTTTTCCCGAGAGACTTTCCATACCTCTTCCATTTTCCGTGAACCTTTATTGTTGCTACCTTCTCTACTTTAACCTTGAATATATCTTCGATAGCCTTTTTTATCTCGAGCTTGTTGGCATCCTTATTAATTTCAACAAGTATCTTGTTTTCTGATTCCTTTAATGCGCTCCCTTTTTCGGTAAATAAAGGTTTTTTAACTATTTCATATATGTTTTTCATTTCCCCCCGCCCCGGCTAACTTTTCAACAGCCTGTTTAGTCATTAACAGCCTCTTATGCACTGCCACTTCGTAGGGGTTCAAATCCGATGCCCTCTTTACTGTAATACCCGGGATATTCCTTGCTGAAAGCATC
>JAKAKQ010000097.1 GCA_021813425.1 Nitrospirota bacterium | reverse complement strand
TTGTTTTCAATATCAATTACGCCAATCAAGATGCATTTGAATTCCCGGCAGGTGTTTATGCCATGGCGCCTGACGGCGGGGATATCCAGAGATTAACCCCGATAGACTGGACAGAATCGAATCCTGACTATAGGTATTCAGGTTTTCAGTCCTGGATATCTCCTAATGGAGAGAAGATATTTTTTACGTTATCGAAATATGACAGGACAAACAATATTTCATGGGTTGAAATGTGGATTATGGATTCAGACGGGAGAGATCTTAAATTATTGGAGAAGTTGGATAACAGTTTATATATAGGAGAAATTAAATGGTCGCCTGACGGGAAATATATTGCATATGTTGGCAACGATGAATTATGGATCGCAAATATTGCTACTATGGGAAAAACTAAAATTGATGCCAGAAATTACATATATGATTTGGAATGGTCGATTGATAGCAGAGAAATCGTTTATGTTGCCGGATTTTATGATCAAAATTGGAACTACTTCGAGGAGCTAAAAATATCCGATGAGTTTGGAAATGCGAGAAGCATTTATGGCTTTAGTGATTTGAGTACGGATATTGAATGGCTTTCCGACCAAAAAATCGTATCTATGGAACGTAAAAAACAAGGTGATGGATTTGTTTTATGGCTTATTGATCCGAGTGGAAATGGCAATAATATAAAATTATCTGAAAACTGTTATGAATTTATTTTGAGCTCAGACAAAAGAAAAATTGTTTTTACTGAATATGGAGATAAAATTTCAGTAAAGTTGGCAGATAATATGGGAAGTGTCTCAATATTATATGAAGCACCTTATATCCCTATACTGGGAGGAGAAATAGCCTCCATTAATATAAGCAATTTAGTCGTGTCGTACGATGGAAAGGTTGCTTTTGTAGATATAACTTATGAAGGAAAAGCGGCCTGCCCTTCTTATGATCCTGATATAAAATCATATGCGCCGCATTTAATAGTGATTGATACCATAACTGGAAGTGACAGGGTTTTTAAAATCGGTGAAGCCAGATGTGATTATACTTTTGAATGTGCTTATGCCGGCAGTCCAGCATGTCATATAGATGAAGGTCCCCGTTTTGAAAACATAATTACATATTTCCAGGATAATATACATCTTCTAATCAAGGATGAAGGAAATTTTGTTTTCAACACTGAAACAGGAGAACGAGGGAACTATCTTCCTATAGAAAGATGGTGGGGTTCCGATGCCAAATTATCTCCACAGGGGAAATATATAACTTTCTATCAACGTGATGATCAATCAGGGATATGTTACCCAAAGTACAGTAACCTATGGACATTAGGTTCTCTTATGAATCTTTCTGCCGATCTGAGAGTTATCAAAGACAGGTCATCAGTTGTCCTTAAAGGGACCGCTGCTGATCTGAACTTCGAGGGCTACATGCTGGAATATGCCGACGTCAAAAATCCAGGTCAATGGAATCTTATTACGCCGCCTTCTGTTACACCGGTATTCAATGACGCATTCACAACCTGGGTCCCGCCATATGAGGGAACTTTCTTTGTGAGGCTTACTGTCCGGGACAAGGCCGGGAATGTGGCAATTAACAGGAAAAGGGTATCATGGGGAATTTCAACAAGCATAACAAATCTTTATAAATCATACGAGATATTCTCTCCGAACGGAGACGGGGTAAAGGATGCGGTAGAACTGCATTACCGTGTTCTTGAGCCTGTGCATCTTGAGTTCTTTATTTATGATGAAAATAACAGGCTTATAAGGACATTTAACAAAGATTATACATCCCCTGCAGAGGACTTGATAGCCTGGGATGGAAGGGATGAATACGGCAGAGTAGTGCCTGACGGGAAATACAAGATCAAGATATTTGATTACGATTTCTCTGTGGAGATAGATAATACCCCGCCTGACATCAATTTGGTTCTTATGGGACCTATGCATGATCCCAGGTCTCTTTTTTATCTTTACTCTGTGCTGAAGGGACATGCATTTGACATAAATCTCAAGGAATGGAATATTGAGTACGAAGAAGTGGAAAATCCTTCAGTGTGGTACTCACTAAAATCCGGTTCTATTCCCTTCATGAAAGAGGGCGATGAGGGGAATCCAATATATGATTCGATACAGGATGAATTAATATACGGATATGACGTCTATGATGTTGAATGGTATGTGGGGAAGAGATTCAGGATTACAGCTGGGGATTTTGGAGGAAACAGAAGCACTGTTGCGACTACCTCGCTTGACGAGAAAATAATCCTTTTAACCTGGGACGGATATAACGGAAATAAACCCGAAAGACCTGTCAATAAAGAAATCCCGGTGATTTATGGAAGGGAGACGATCATCAAGCCAATTGCGAACATGTCTCTCCAGTATCTTGCAAATGGGATATGGAATAGCGCCCAGCCTATAAATGATCCGTTGTCCGGAATAACAAATTTACAGTGGGACAATTCCGGTACAGGACCGGTAGATGCGCTCAGGATAAGGGCCTTTGACATGTACGGACAGGAGTATCTGTCGAATCTGCTGTCATTCCCCGGCAGGGAGAAGTTCAGTATTGAGTGCAATCCCAAATTTAATCCCGATGATCCTAATAGCAATTATTTTAGAGAAATAATCAAACCTCAGGAAAAACTTAAATTTTTAGGCATTCAAATTCGCAATGACTACAAAAAGGACCTCTGGGGCTCTCAATGGAGACCTCTTCTAACCTATTCTGTTTATAGAGGTGACTCTATCCCTGAAGGAGTTATTTCTCTGCCTGTAAATATTACAAGGTGGCAAGATGAGATTCACTCCGAATTAAAGATGGTCGGGGTGGGGGTTAGTGGAACTGTTTATGAAAGCAATATAATAGAATCTCAATGTGATGATGCAGATGGAGGTGATCAAAAAATCAAGTCAGAACTTCTTTTTTCTTTAAATGTTGACGATAAAGAAGAAGGGTGCGGACAGTTCTCGAACAAGGCATATGTTTATGTTGGAGTGAAAAGTAACTTTAACTGGGAGAGATCTATGTCATTAAAGAGCATAAGTTACTATATTCAGAAACCCGATGGCCTTCAGCTTCTGGCCCAGTTTGATATCCCCTGTAAAGATTGTTCTTTCATTACCATCGATAAGTCGAAATTGCTCGAGGGATATTATCCCCTAAGGACAACTATTACTTATGTCGATTTAATTGAAAATGCAGAAAAAGAGATGACATTAACAAATACACTAATTGTAGACCGCATTCTTCCAACTGCACAAATAAATTATCCCGGCAAATCCACTATGGTTTGTCCTGTAAAGAAGACAGACGCGAAAGGCGATCACTACGGTGTCGATATCGAGGGTATCATCGATGATAATAACTGGGTAGAAAAATATCAGCTGTATTATGGCTTAGGAGAGGACCCCTCGGTATGGAACATAGCTTTGCCTATTTCACTTAATGAACCTGTTTCAGGGGCAGGTTATAGAAAAGGAAAAATCGGCATCTGGGACGTAACAGATTTCAGAGGAGATACATTTTCACTCAAGCTGTCGGTTGTTGATATTGCAGGAAATATGAATTGTCATACAACGAGTTTTTATTTAGACACATCAACTGAGATAACAAATCTCACTGTGGATAAGCTTCTCTTTTCACCGAATGGAGACGGAATCTTGGATGATCTGATAATCGATTACCAGATTGATGAGTATGCAACGATGGATGTAAAAATATTTAAGCTATTCCAGTCGCCATCGGGATATGTCCTCGATTCAACGCCTGTAAAAACTATCGTGACGGGGTTGCAACACCTTGATGGAACTGAGACTACCGCATGGGATGGGAAAAACGATTCAGGCGCTGTTGTGCCGGATGGACTATATGGAATTGCAGTATTTGCAACTGATTCATGCGGAAATACCAATACGAGATGGATCGGAGTTGAGGTTGATAATACTCCTCCAACAACCATAATCACCTATCCCCGTCCGCCTGATACGCTCGGCAATATTGTCGAGATAAAAGGCACTGCTGATGACCTGCATTTCAGGAACTATATCCTCGAGGCAGGGCAGGGTGACAATCCGGGATCATGGTCCTTAATTTCATCAAACACCACACCCCTGAAAAATAGTATCCTCGCCAGATGGAACACCTTCGGCCTTGAGGGAAAATGGACACTGAGGCTTACCGCAACTGATGCATTAGAAAATAAAGGCAGTGCAACTGTTACCATCGATATGGGGTTACGAAAAGACCTTATAAAGGACCTCGATGCGGCGCCGAGGCTTTTTTCGCCCAACAACGACGGAAAACTCGATACGACAAATATAAAATATGAGCTTACGGATGCCTGCGATGTGAAGATAGAGATGCTCGATTCAGGAAATACAGTCAGAAATACCTACTCCACAACAGCGCCCTCAGCCGGTGTTTATTCTTATACCTGGGACGGAAAGGATAAAGCAGGTACGACACTATCTGATGGTAACTATATAGTCAAGTTAACCGCCGCGCTGTCAGCCAACACTTCCGTCAATCAGATAGAGACGATAACTGTTATTGTGGATTCTGCGTCACCAACCGTCGATATTAAGCAACCTGCAAATAATTTCTACATAAAAACCGATGTCACAGTAAACGGGACCATCAGCGATATTAATATGGCAGAGTATTCAATCAGCTATACCGGAGATAGCGGGACAGTACTTCTCGATGCGGCGAATCAGAACAGGGAAGACTATACCTTTGGAATAGTTAATAACCTTCCCGAAGGCAATTACACCCTTAGTGCAAAGGCAAGAGATATTGGAGAAAACACAGCAGAAAAGAATATAGCATTTACCATAGACAGAACGCCGCCCAAGGTCGCTCTCGATATGCCGAAAGACGGGGAGTTATACGGAAACAATAAAAGCTCGATCGATGTCACGGGCAGTATATTAGAAAAGAATCTCGATATATATAGCCTGAGATATGGTCCGGGAGATAATCCTGTACAGTGGATAGATTTGCAGACAGGCAATACAATTCCGGCAAGTCCCGATCTCTTCGCATGGAAGGTGGGGAAGACAGACGGGATTCCGGACGGTATATACACATTATCGCTGTATGCGAAAGACAAGGCAGAACTGACAGGCGAAGAAGGGGTAAAGATTATTATCGATAATACCCCACCTGAGGTATCGATTACTCTGCCGGAAGATGGCGGTTATATAAAGACCGCAGCAGAGGTCAGAGGCACTGCCTTTGATGCGAACATGGAAAAGTATATCGTTGAACTTTCAGAAGGAAACTGCAGCGCTGCCTTCAAGTGGGCGCCTTTAAAGACCGGCGCTGTTTCGGTCAGAGACGGCTCCCTTGCCTTGCTTCAGGCCATTCCAACCGATGGGGATTACTGCCTGAAATTATCGGCGGTGGATAAGGTTGAAAACAGGTCGGAGACGAGATCGAATATCAAGATAGATACCCGGCCGCCTGCAGCGCCTGTGCTGACAGGTAAGCTCGAAAATAATTCTGGTGCAAGGCTAACATGGACTCAGAATTCAGAGCCTGATATTGCAGGATATCACCTTTACAAGGACGGCCTGAAGATCAATACGACGTTGATACCTGATACTGCCTACCTTGACCAGGACCTGAAGGAAGGCACTTATGCTTACATAGTAAAAGCGATAGACCTCGCAGGAAATGAGAGCAAGCCGTCAAACGAGGTAAAGCTCAGAGTGGATTTCACAGGTCCTGATGCAAGGATACGCTCGCACCGGGACGGTGCAAGGGTCAGCGATATTGTAGAGATAAAAGGGACCGCATACAGCGCAGATGATTTCAAGGAATACAGAGTGCGTATCGGTCATGGAGCAACGCCGTCCGCATGGACCCTTATAAGGACATCGCCTCTGCCTGTTTCATACGGCCTGCTTGCCCAGTGGGATACGGCCGGACTCGGGGAAAACGAGATTTATTCGATCAAGCTCGAGGCAGAGGACCTTACAGGCAATATCAGCGCGCACCAGATCGCAGTGACCATAGACAACACCCCGCCCGGAAGGCCTGCCCTTGTCTGTCCGACCCAGGTCAACCAGGATATAAATCTTGTCTGGCAGACGAACAGCGAGACGGATATTGCAGGTTATCTGCTCTTTAGAAACGATCAGTTAGTCAATGCCTCCGGGGTTGTCATAGGCGACCTGAGACCTTACCTCATAACAGGCACAACATATACGGATAAGGCCCTGCCTGACGGCACATTCAAATATTATCTGATCGCCATGGACAAGGCAGGGAACCTGAGTGAGCAATCCAATACCTGCGAAATAACCCTTGAAACCCGCCCACCCCATGCGGTGATTGTTGAACCTCCCGATATGTCAAAGTTCGACAAAAAGACCCTGGTGAAGACCGAGTCTCCTGATATAGATATCGCAACTGTACAGTTCCAGTACAAAAGGCCCCAGGATGCAGGATGGACAGACCTCGGGTTACCGGTGACGACATTGCCCTACATTACATACCTCGAGCCTGTTGCCCTCGGATTGACTTACGGGGACTATAACCTCAGGGCGGTTGCTACAGATCTGAGCGGGAAAACAGACCCTACCCCTGAATTTATCACCGTAACATACACCGACATCACCGCCCCTGAAGTACCTGTTGATCTAAAGGCCTTGACCATCGGCAGAGACGTTACCCTCACATGGACTTTAGATACTGGTGCGGACATTGACGGATACAACATCTACAGGATATCAGGAGGATCAGAGACAAAGGTCAATTCGTCACTTGTAAAAGAGACCACTTATACGGATAGAGACCTTCTGGATGAGTTATATACCTATGAAGTTACGGTTGTAGACACCTCAGGCAATGAAAGCAAACGTTCGAACAAGGCTTCGGCCAGGGTGTATGCACCGGTCATTGAACAGCCGTACACGCCTGAAGGTCGAAGCGGCATACAGTTAAAGGGCGGCAATGCGACTGCGAACTCTGCCGTCGAAATATATGTCGACACAGGAGCAGGACCGGTAGCTCAGGGGACGGCTGCTGCCGATGTTTCCGGGAATTTCATATTCAACTCAACTCTCGCCCTCGGTGAAAACAGGATAACGGCAAAGGCAACGGACACAGCCGGCAATATAAGCCGTATTTCCGATATGGCGGTGGTTCTCTACAACGAGGCGCCATTGCCTCCGACAGGACTTCAGGCCACTGTAAACGGCCATGATGTCAATCTTACATGGAACCCGAATACCGAGACAGACCTTGCAGGATATAACCTTTTCAGAGGCAATGAAAGGCTCAATGCGCCTGTATCCGTTACCTCGGGGAATGCAACCTCATCCTCTTACGATTACATCAATCCGCCTTCGAACGCCTTTGATCCAGACCCGGATACCTCCTGGATATCCGACTACAGTAACGACATATTCAACCCTGAATGGATCCAGATAGACCTGCCGTCTCCTGAGCTGATAAACCATATGGAAATCAACTGGCAGTCTGATTTGTATGCCGGGAAAGATTACGAAATTCAGTTCTGGTCGGGGTATGCCTGGATCACACAGGAAAAGATAACCGGAAATACCGAATTAGTGAACATCTTTGATTTCAAACCGTCCTACAGGACCGACAGGATAAGGATTTATATAACCGGCGCAACCGGTACGGATTACTACAAACAGGTCGGGATATCCGGGATATCGATACTAAGGGACGATCTTATAACCGGGACGTCATACAGCGATCTCAACCTCAGCGACGGAAAATATTCATACAAGATCACAGCTGTCGACTACTACGGCTTCGAGAGCCTGCCTTCTGATATAACTACGGCAGATGTAGGAGACGTAACACCGCCGTCTTCACCGATAGACCTGAATGCAACGGCCTCAGGCGCCGACATCATCCTTAACTGGACTCCAAACACCGAGCCTGATCTGACCGGATACAACGCATACAGAAACACTCCCCAGGGGTGGATTAAACTCAACACGGCTTTGGTCCCGGCCAATACCTATACGGATACTGGTCTCCCAAATGGCACTTATACCTACAGGGTCACAGCCGTAGATTCAGCCGGCAACGAGAGCCTGCCTTCGAATGAAGCCACGACAACAGTGTATATTGCAGATACGGTCCAGCCCTCAAAACCTGTTCTCTTCTTCCCTACAACAGCCGGGATACCTATCGTGCTCTATAATAACAGGACTGATGTTTCGGGGTTTGCAGAACCGGCATCAAAGGTCGAGCTGTTCAAGGACGGCGTTTCATTCGGGGCGACAACAGCCTTGGGGAATGATCTTGCTCAGACCTGCACCG
>JAKAKQ010000335.1 GCA_021813425.1 Nitrospirota bacterium | reverse complement strand
TTACCTATCGCCTATCACCTATTACCTATCGCCTATCACCTATTACCTATCGCCTATCACCTATTACCTGTTTTCAGTTATCTTCGCCATCCTTGCTATGAAGACAAAGGAGATCGCATTCACACTTCCAGCAGTCATTGCAATTTACGAGTCAATGTTTTTTGAAGGGAAAATAAATAAGAGGCTTTTGTATCTGATCCCTTTTTTCTTTTTAATGCTTGCCATTCTGTTAAACCTGCTGCAAACAGACAAACCTATCGAAAATTTATTGGCACACCTTGATGAAAAGGCAAGATCCGAAACTGACATGTCAAGATTTGATTACCTGTTTACACAATTCAGGGTGATCGTCACATATATAAGACTTATATTCTTTCCGGTGAACCAGAATTTTGATTATGATTACCCTGTATACCATTCATTCCTCAATTTAGAGGTTTTACTGTCCTTTGTCTCTCTCTTATTGATCTTCTGTTCCGGGGTATATTTTTACTTTCGTTCCCGTTTTACTGTCCACTATTCACTATTCACTCTGCACTGTTTACGCCTTGCTTCTTTTGGCATCTTCTGGTTTTTCGTAACTTTGTCCGTCGAATCAGGCATTATTCCGATAGCAGATGTAATTAATGAGCACAGGGGTTATCTGCCTTCAGCAGGGATATTCATATCGTTATCAGCCTTCATATTCGCCGTCTACTTAAGATTTAAAGACAGGTTTACGCCGTCTCATAAGATGATATTCAAGGTACTCCCTCTCCTGATCATCATCCTTCTGTCAAATGCCACCTATGCAAGAAATAAAGTCTGGAAAAATGAAGTGAGCCTGTGGAGCGATGTGGTCATGAAAAGCCCCGGTAAGGCAAGAGGGTTTTATAATCTTGGATCAGCATACCACGATGAAAAAAAGTTCGATAAAGCGATCGAAAATTATACAATGGCGATCTCTTTAAATCCGAAATATGTAAAGGCCTATACAAACCGCGGGAATGCATATGACGAAAAAGGGCAGCCGGACAAGGCAGTCGAAGACTATCTGAAGGCGCTATCAATAGACCCGCATCATACCGATGCTTATTTTAATCTTGGAGTCACTTATTTTAGGAAAGGTATATTCGATAATGCGATTGAGAATTTCCAGAAGGCCTGCTCGATGGGAGATGAAAGAGGATGCAGGGCATTAAAGGATACTTCTGTTACCAGATAATTTCACTTCCTTGATTCAAATAACGGTTGATATGTAAAATAAACCTGAAATTCAAAACATTCTGTGAGGTATATTGTGGGCAAAAACATGGTTGAAAAAATTTTCGGAGCGCATCTTGCATACGGTGAAATAAAAACAGGCTTTCCTGTAGGGCTTAAGGTCGACCAGGTCTATACACAGGATGCAACAGGTACTATGACGTGGCTTCAGTTCGAGGCGATGGGTCTTGACAGGGTAAAGGTCCCTCTTGCAGTTTCATACGTAGACCACAATATGATCCAGTCGGACTATATGAACCCGGATGATCATATATTCCTTCAGACAGTTGCAGCAAAATACGGAGCATTTTTTTCGAAGCCAGGAAACGGCATCTGCCATCAGGTGCATCTTGAGCAGTTCGCAGCCCCGGGAAAAATAGCCCTTGGCACAGACAGCCATACGCCTACAGGCGGCGGAATGGGTATGATAGCAATCGGTGTTGGCGGACTTGACGCTGCAACTGTCATGGGAGGTTCTCCATTTGAATTAACCATGCCGCAGGTCGTTAAGGTTAACCTTAAAGGGAAACTCCAACGTCCATGTGTGACTGCGATGGATGTAATTCTCGATATCCTGAGAAGGCTCACCGTCAAAGGCGGCGTTGGGAAGATCATGGAATACGGCGGCCCGGGGGTTAAAGACCTGAACGTGACAGAAAGGGCAACCATAACAAATATGGGCGCTGAACTCGGCGCTACGACTTCTATTTTCCCAAGCGATAAACGGACAAAATTCTACCTTTCCGCAGTCGGCAGGGAATCAGACTGGATAGAGCTAAAGGCAGACAAGGGCGCAAAATATTCTGAAATAATCGATATCGATTTAAGTTCAATTGAGCCCATGATCGCTCAGCCTCACAGCCCTGATAACGTTGTAACTGTAAAAAGCCTCTCCGGCAAAAAGGTAGATCAGGTCTGTATCGGAAGCTGTACGAACTCTTCTTATCAGTCCATGAAGGCGGTTGCATCTATCCTTAAAGGCAATAATGTTGCAGAAGACGTGAACCTCCTGATAAATCCCGGGTCAAAACAGGTATATGAGATGATATCGAGGGAGAGTCTCACTTCAGGCATGATAGCTGCGGGGGCCCGGATACTTGAAGCGTCATGCGGTCCCTGTATAGGCATGGGAGGCGCTCCTGGCACTGGACAGGTATCAGTGCGTTCTTATAACAGGAATTTCAAAGGCCGAAGCGGCACAAAAGACGCCTCTGTCTATCTTGCCAGCCCTGTTTCATGCGCTGTTTTTTCGATAAAGGGCGAGATAATAGACCCGCGAGAATCAGGCCTCAATATAGCCAATTTCAAAGAACCTTCCAGATATATAATAAATAGAAACTTTATCATACCCCCAAGGCATGACACCTCTGGCATTAAGGTGATAAAGGGCCCCAATATAAAAGAAGTATCGGTCAAGGAACCACTGAAAGACAGTGTCCGGGCAGAGGTGCTTCTGAAGCTCGGGGATAACATAACAACAGACGATATAATGCCTGCAGGCTCGGCAGTCCTTCCTTTCCGGTCGAACATCCCTGCGATATCAGAATTTGTCTTCAGCAATATCGACAGCACGTTTAGTAAAAGGGCAGTGGCCGCGAAAGAAAAGGGAGGTGGCATAATAATCGGGGGTGAAAACTACGGGCAGGGATCATCGAGAGAGCATGCTGCCATTGCCCCGATGTTCCTCGGGATACAGGCCGTAATAGCAAAATCATTCGCGAGGATACACCGTTCGAACCTTATTAACTTCGGCATACTGCCGTTGCTGTTCGTCAACCCTGAAGACTTTGATAAGATAGATAAAGGGGATATCTTAACAATAAAAGATTTAGATGTTAAACTTAGGGGTGACCAGACATATAAAGTCGAAAACACGACCAAGGGATATTCCTTCATCGCAAGATCAAGCCTGAACGAACGTGAAAAAGAGATAATAATCAAAGGCGGCCTGCTTCCGTATACAAAAGAGCGCGCCGGTTCCTGATACATCTTTTTCATAACAAAAGATTATAATCAGTCGCTGGAAAATTGACAAGAAATCACAACAAAGTGTATTTTAAAAGTCTGTTTATTTTCGGGCCGCTAGCTCAGTCGGTAGAGCAACGCCCTTTTAAGGCGTGGGTCGTTGGGTCGAATCCAACGCGGCTCACCATATGTCCCCATCGTCTAGCCCGGCCTAGGACATCGCCCTTTCAAGGCGGTAACGCGGGTTCGAATCCCGCTGGGGACGCCAACAATTTCAAGGGGTTGCGACATGCGACCCCTTTTGTTTTTTTTCAACGTGAAAATAAACCGTCAAAAACAGTATAAATTTATCACACTTTGTTGAAACTGAGCGCACTCCAAATTCTCGAGCGTACCGCCCACATGTGATTTCATACCCTTAAGAAAAAAGCCATTTCCTGAAAAGCATTTTTTTATTGATTTTATTCAATTTTTATATTACGTTAAAACAGTTTAATTTATAATATTTCTGTCTCAAAACCGTTTCGAATAACATTAGGCAAATCTACATATGATATTGAAACGCAAAATTTTTCCGGATATGCACCAGTTAAATGCCTGTTCTCTGTATCCGGATATTCACCTGCATTAGACGCATTTGGGGAGAAGGTAAACGATTTCCGATAGATATACTATGGGAGGGAAGATGAAACCTATCAAGACTATCCTTATCATGCTTTTCCTTGCAGGGATTGTGCTCACGGCATGTGAATCCCTTAAGACCGCCAGGCCGATGCTCCCGATGAAGGAGTATGAAAAGATGCTTGTCGGTAGTCTCGAGGCAGAGTATGTCGGTACGGATACATGCCTTGCAACATGTCATTATCACGATGATCAGAAAAAGAATCTCGATGCAAGCACCATGGGAGTTCAGATCTCTAAGAAAACCCACATGCCCATCGTCAACTGTGAAGCCTGCCATGGACCGGGAAGCCTTGCCATAGAGGGCCTAACCCGCGAACAGGTTGAGGAGGATGCACGGAACGGGAAACAGACAAAATGCAGGTATGAGATGCTTATTGAGATCACAAAGCTCCCGGCACCGGCCAAGTCCCTGATCTGCCTGAAATGTCATGCCAAATATGAGGATTTCAATCTCCACACCTGGAATTCCGGCGTGCATGCGATCAACGATGTCTCCTGCTCCGACTGTCATAAAATACATATGGGGCCTGACCTGATCATCAGGAAGGAAGAGATGGAAAATCTCTGCGAGAAATGCCATTTCAAGGCCAAAGCAGAATTTTCCCTCCCCAGCCACCATCCTGTTCATGAAAAGAAGATTTTCTGCATTAGCTGTCATGAACCGCATGGCTCTGAAATAGAGAAAAACCTTAAAAAGACGACAGTGAAAGAGGTCTGCGTCCAGTGCCATGCGGACAAGGAGGGGCCCTATACCTTTGAGCATTCCGAGAATATGGAGGACTGCACGACCTGCCATAGTCCTCACGGTTCGATCAATAATAATCTTTTAAAGGCGCGGCAGCCGTTTCTCTGCCTCCAGTGCCACTCAGGACACAGGACATCGGCGACTTCAACAACAAAGGCCGAATTCTACACCCGATGCACAGACTGCCACAGCAGAATACACGGAACAGACATCCCTGGTGCAAGCGGCACCGGACGGTTTACACAATAGGAGGCTGAGATGAATAAATTAACCTTTATACTTATTTTCGTCCTGGCAGTCCTGGTATCTGTAGTTTTTGCGGTTGAGTCACGTGCAGAAATGCCCGGTGCCCCGGAAGGGATAACAGAGGGGGCTGAAGATATGCCTGTCTATCAATTCCCGGTGGTAAAGCCTGAAATTAATCTATATACCGGATTTAACAGCGTGCATCTTGACGGATCACATAATGCCGCGGAGTACCAATATCTGAAAGACTCCATTATCCTTGGGGGCGAAATGCGGGTGATCACCTATCCCCACCGCCTGCATCTTGATTTCAATATCCTCAATGAGAAAGACTATGATGCCGACATAAGCTATGCTTACAGCGACGTAGTATTATTCCGGTTCCAGAATACCACCCTGTTTCACAATCTTGACAATATCCGCCTTTCATCCGGCAGTGTTAACTCCGTTGACGGTCCCGGTGAGCATTACGGGATAAAGTCCTCTATGAATAATTTTGTTTTGCGACTGAAGGCTCCGGATTTTCCGGCTCATTTTTATATAAGCGGCAATTACTTCGAAAAAAACGGGACACGCCAGCAGATAAGCCTTTTAGGTTCGGCAAATTTCAATAACCGTGTCAGGACAACCCGGGAAAGGGAAACAGAATGGACGACCAAGGAAGTGACGGTCGGCGTAAACAGTCTCCTCGGTCCTGTGGAAGTGGACATCTCGCATAGTGAAAAACGGTTCAGTCCCGGACCGGAACACGTGCTTTTTAATGAATACGCCTCAGCAGGGGCAACGCGGAATGCCGGCGTCTATCCCTACAGCCTTAATCCCGCAATAAAAAGCTCTGCAAACACCCTGAAACTGCACACACTCTATTCAGGGGGGCTGGTGGCATCTGCGACATTCACGAAGATTAAAAAGGAAAATACCGAAAGCGGAGCAAAGGCCGATTATTTTATCGGCTCAGGCCAGGTTATGTGGATGATAATGCCGAAACTGACATTCTTCCTCAAATACCGTCACAAAGATATGGACATTGACAATCCTGAAACCATCTTCATCATAGCAGGCA
Source organism: Nitrospirota bacterium (assembly GCA_021813425.1). Lineage (GTDB taxonomy): Bacteria > Nitrospirota > Thermodesulfovibrionia > Thermodesulfovibrionales > UBA6898 > JAKAKQ01. The sequence goes on along the minus strand of JAKAKQ010000335.1, from coordinate 2,355 downwards.
TCCCGGTATGCAGTTCGACAAACAACTCTGCCGGCACCTACAGATGCGAAATCCGGCCTTCCATCTCCTCCATGACCGACACTGTTTCAGGAATCCTCAGATACAGGCCTTTTGGAGGTTTCACCCTAACCGGCGAATATTCCTATGAGGATGTGAGGAGAGACAATTACGAAGAGTGGCATCTTCCCCGTGATACCGAACGGAATGCTGTTTCCCTTTCAGCGGATGCAAAGATCGCGAAGAACGTGAAGCTGATGGCCAAATATACCCATCGAAACATCAGCAACCCAGCCACTAATAATGAACCTGAAAAAGCGGACGAGGGGAAAGTCAACCTTTCCTGGATGCCGCTACTTGAGCTGAATGCGTCTCTGGGGTATGATATAGCCAAGGGGAAGAGTGATGATCTCCATATACCTGATTCAAGTGGAAACAGGGTTCCTTCTGCAGACAGGAGTAATATGAAGCGGCAGCGCCTTACTGCAAATCTCAGCTATCTCCTTCTGAAAGACGTCTCCCTTACGTTCACCTATGCATATATCGACAACAAGGTGGAGCAGGACCTGGTATACAATAATGCAACCGGGGCGCCTCTTACCGATCACTCCATACCCTACAAAGAGGTTGCCAATAATTACTCCTTTGATGCTGCATACATGCCCAAGAGCAATTTCCTGCTTAATGCCGGGGTAAGCCATACGAACAGCAAGGGGAATTTCTATCCCTCGGATCTTCTTGGACAATCAGGCATAAACTCCTTCTCTTCAATAAAGATACGGGAGACGGTTTTTTCTGTTTTGGGAAAATATACGGTCAGGAAAATTTTTGATATCGGGGTCCAGTACCGCTATTCCAGATTTGAAGATGTTCTGGACCATCCCGATGATGACGTAAATGACGGGAAGGCCCATGCCGTGCTTCTTACTCTGCGAAAGGAATGGTAACATTAAAAAAATGAATACAGCTTTTTCACTGCGGATTATTATCTTGCCGGCCATACTGCTTTCCCTGCTCCCTTTTTCCGCTCTTGCAGAAGAAAAGACCATCGGCGTTGTCTTAACAGGTAACATCTCCTACTACAAGGAAATACATGATGCCTTCTCGTCTGAGCTTGCTGCTGGATTCCCGCCGGGAAGTATAAAGTTTCTGCGGCAAAACCCTAATCCGGACCAGATGTCATGGGTAAATGCGGTGCAGAAACTCTCGACACTCGGTTCTGATATCATCATTTCCTATGGAGCTCCGGCTACCCTTGTGGCAATCAGTGAGGCAGGCAACATTCCGGTTGTATTTGCAGGGGTTTATGACCCTGCTGAACTGGGCCTCACAGGCAAAAATGCTACCGGAGTAAGCTCGAAGGTGCCTGTTGCTGGTGTGCTGAAAAACCTGAAGAGCATAACTCCCTTTTCAAAGCTCGGGGTTGTTTATAACGATGCTGAAAAAGATACGGTGCTCCAGGCAAATGACGTTAAACAGCTCGAGGCAGGCCTTAAATTCAGCTCGGTGCGGATAAACTACAAGAAACCCGTTGACAGCTCGAAGATAGCCGATATCGACGCCCTGCTCCTTACCACAGCATGCACTGCCATGCACTGCGTGAACAATATTATTGACATTGCACGGCAGAAGAAAATACCTGTCGTTGCGACTATCAGTGGCGGAGAGGGCAGCGGGGTTATTCTGAGTATCTTCCCGAACCCTGCGGAGCAGGGCAGAGAGGCGGCAAAGAAGGCTGCGTTGGTCCTTAAGGGTACGAAACCTTCGGCAATTCCGTTTGAACAGCCTAAAAAAATCGATATGGTCATCAACATGAAGGAGGCAACCGCTCTGGGATTGAAGGTCCCTTTTGATCTTTTGACAAGCGCGACACGGGTGATAAAATAACATGAATATCAGCCTGCAGAAAAAAGCCATTCTCATGGTTGGCGGGATCCTGCTCGTTGCCTTCTGCCTTAACACGGCAGTGCTTACCTCTATCGCAGCAAATAAATACAGGACTGCCATACTCTCTAAATCAGAGGCTATCGGGGAAGGATTGCACCGGGAAATATCAAAGGTGCTGAACCTCGGCGTGCCGATTGAATCCCTGGAAGGCATGAATGAAAAAATGAAAGACAATGTGCAGCGCAACCCTTCCCTTGGATACATGCAGATAGTGAACGAAAAAGGAAGAATACTCTTCCATAGTAATGAAAAGGCTATCGGGACCGAGCTTACTGAATGGTCGTTAAAGAATGCGTCGTCACTCCAGACGGGACAGATTTCTGTAAGAGATTCCTTTTATGATATTGCATTCCCCCTCCTTAATGCAGAGAATAAGGCAGTAGGCGTCTTGAGCGTAGGCGTAAAAATAAA
>JAKAKQ010000348.1 GCA_021813425.1 Nitrospirota bacterium | reverse complement strand
TGTTAAATCGATTCCATGATCATGCCTGCACAGCCACATAGTCCTATGAGTAACGCAACAGATATTTATTTTCAAGAATAAGGAGAGCTACAACTCAAAAAGATATTCCCGTATATCTCTTGAACCGATACGCTGGGAGGGAGGAGCTTAAACAGTGGACGGCCGAAAATAAAAAGTTCAATTGACAGCGGCAATCCATACTCTGCAATGGCCTGAGAGCGTATTGCAAGATCCTTACGGATAAGTTCAGTCAGTTCTTCCAGGGATTTTGATCTGTTATTCTTCTTGAATAAACTTTCGGTTAAGCTTTCTATTTTATTAACAGGACATTGCAGCTCATGGATTTCGATCAGGCTGGAAAGGGGGTTATCCGGTTTAATAATGTCAGCACGGGTAATAGTGTCCTTTCCAATTACAGGCATGAGGGAAGATGTGTCCCAACATTTTAACAGACGACATTCCTGAGGCCTGTGTCTGTAAATTGTACAGGATGATTTCCTTTCATCATAAAAGCAGCAGGTCCATCCTTTTCCCTTTTCTTTCCCAGCGAGCTTGATTAGCTCCTTTTTAACAGGCTTAGGCTGTCTGCTGAGGGAAGAATATGCCAATTCATCTTTTCTGATAGTTATTAGATGCTGGTACCCTATAAGTCCAGAAAGGAGAATCTTTTTGTCTTCCTTGTGAAGGGTTGGCCCACCTTTCTGGCAACAGGTACCGCATCGCTTACAAACAGTAATATTTTTAAAAGTTGTATCTATATGCATATGTGTCCTTAACGTTCTTTTTTTATTATGTTGCAGTAGAGTAAGGAAATACCAGTCTGCTTTTTACGGACTTACAACCCGGAAATACTCGCATATTTTAGTATTTTACAGTTTTTGGATCGTATAATCCAGCTGCCTTTAAATTGCATGATATAATCCGAAAAGATAGAGGGATGAAAGGTTGATACCCTGAGAATCTTTCTTAATAAAGATTTAATACGGGTTAAATTGATAATCTTAGAGAATTAAGGCAATATATCTTATTCAGTAATACAAATCAAGAAGAAATTATTTAAATAATGAAATCCAGATATCCGAGGCTTATAGTTGCAGGTCTGAAAGGCGGTTCAGGTAAAACAGTCCTCTCTCTTGGATTAATAGCAGCATGGAGGGAAAAAGGTTTAAATGTAGTCCCTTATAAAAAAGGGCCCGATTATATTGACGCTGGATGGTTGTCTGCTGCTGCTGGACGACCCTGTTATAATCTTGACCCCTTTTTAATCGGCAAAGAGAAAATACTCTATTCTTTCAGGGAACATTTCGGAAAAGCAGCCTGCTCTGTTATAGAAGGCAACAGGGGCCTTTATGATGGGATGGATTCTGCAGGGACATACAGTACAGCAGAGCTTTCAAAAATTCTCAAGTCTCCTGTCCTTCTCATACTTGACTGCACAAAGGTCACAAGAACAGCCGGCGCTATGGTACTTGGTATGCAAAAGTTCGATAAGAAGATCAATATAGAAGGAGTTGTACTTAATCAGATAGCCGGTACCAGACATGAGAAAGTTGTAAGAGAATCAATAGAAAAATATTGCAATATACCTGTGCTCGGCGCAATCCCGAAACTCGCGAAGGACTTTCTATCAGAGAGGCATATGGGACTTACACCTTTCCAGGAACATCCTGAAGTGGGAAAGGCGATCTCTTATACAGCCGAGATAGCAAGAAAGTATCTTGATCTTGACGGGATATGGCATATTGCACAAAAAGCAGTGCCTCTGGTAACTGGGATCGGGGGCCGCGGATTAGGGATTAGCGGAATGAAAAATGCCAAATCCAAAACCCTAACCCCTCATCCCATTGTGAGGATTGGGATCATAAGAGACTCTGCTTTTCAGTTCTATTATCCCGAAAATTTTGAAGAACTCGAAAATAGAGGGGCAATTCTTGTTGAGATCAGCGCATTACAGGAGAAAAAACTCCCGGATATAGACGCTTTATATATTGGTGGAGGATTTCCTGAGACAAATGCCATTGCACTCGCAAAGAACGCTTCATTTAGAAAATCTGTAAAAAATGCTGTTGAAAATGGACTGCCGGTATATGCTGAGTGCGGGGGCCTGATGTACCTTGGGAAATCGATTATGCTCGGAAACAAAACATACCCAATGGCAGATGTTTTCCCTGTTAGTTTCTGCCTGGAAGAGAAACCTCAAGCTCATGGATATACTATTGTGGAAGTCAACAGATCAAATCCTTTTTATTCTAAAAGAACAGTTCTGAAAGGCCATGAATTCCATTATTCAAACATTGTATATATAGAGACTAAAAAAGGCATGAGCTTTTCTTTCAGAATGAAGCGCGGAGAGGGAATAACTGATAAGATGGATGGTCTATGTTATAAGAATGCGCTGGCTACTTATACCCATATCCATGCTTATGGCTCACCTGAATGGGCTGACGGATTAATCAAACAGTCTATTCTTTATAAGAAGAGAAAATAGTTACAAATACTGAGAAATCCCGACAATTATTAAGGAGGAAGTTCAGGGTTGTCTTTAAAAGAAGAGATCATAAATATCTTAGAAAAAAATAAATATGCTGAAATAACTGAAATAGCTAAAAAAGAAAGAAACATATTCAGAATTCTGATATCCCTGACTTATAAGAAAGAGGAACTAATATGCTGGAAAGCAATTGAGGCGACAGGAATTATTACAGGGAATATGGCCAGAAGTAATCCTGCAGCTGTTAGAAATTTGGCGCAGAGGCTTCTATGGATGATGAGAGATGAATCAGGGAATAATCCTGGGAGCGCGCCGGAAATGCTTGGAGAAATCATCAGGAACAGCCCGGATGAATTTTCCGATATTGTTCCGGTTATCTCATCTTTTAGTGATGAAGATATGCTCAGGTCAGGAGTTCTCAGGGCTTTATTAAGGATTAGCGATAAGAGATCGGATTTGGTCAGTATCTCCGACGAATTCATCGGACCACATTTGAAAGACAAAGATCCCCTGATACGCATATATTCTTTATTGCTTGCCGGGAGATACGGATTAAAAAGACTTATGCCTGAGATTGCAAGCCTTAAGGATGACAGGAATGTTATAAAGATTTATAATGGTGATGACTTTGAACTATTCAGGGTCGGTGAGGTAGCAGGAAGAATTTACGAAGCATTAGGCAGAGGGGAGAATTAGAAGATGGCTGGCGGGAACGCATATGGCAATATCTTACAATGTCCGTTTTGCGAAAGACCGATAGAAGAACCACGGGAGATACAGAGCCGTTTTGGCAGTTCTATCAGCGGGGGGAGATGTGAATGCGGCGCTGTATATGTATATGAAAGATCAGGCCATAATCTCGGTGATGCATATGTGGATGCATTGACCCTTGCATGCGAGGGGGATATGGATAAGGCATGGAGTTTGACGCCTGATAAGGATTACGAGATACTGGAATTAACCTATAACACAAGGAGAAACAAGTTTGGCAGAGAATCGGTTTCGCGTGGGAAGCCGTCCCCGGTTTATCTGTTCATCCGGCTGAAAAAATAGTTACATGGCTCAACAGGCTAAAGAGCTTGCATACCCGGGGAATTTGTATAGCAAATAAATATGATGATAGAACTGTTCAAAGGGATGTAACTTTAGATAATAAATAAAGATGATTTGCTGATAAGTTTTTTTTATTTGACCATGGGTGCGGATGTGTATTACTGTTTATAGCCTAATCTAATAATTGACAGCATAGAAAAGCTCAAATATTAATTTAAATTTTAATGAATTTTGTTATATTAGTTGTCTGGGAATTAATCCCTGCAAAAAATAAAATCTAAGTATAGAAAGGGGGAAGAAAAATGCCTACAATGGAATTTAAGGGAAAACAGATCGAGGTGGATGATGACGGTTACATTATTAATCTCGATGACTGGGAGAAAGACATGGCTGATCATCTGGCAGGAATGGACGGAATCACACTTACACCTGCACACTGGGAAGTTATCGACTTTCTAAGGAACTATTACAAGCAGTACCAGATCGCTCCGATGATCAAGATCCTTGTAAAAGAGATCGGAAAAGTCATGGGACCGGAAAAAGGCAATACAAAATACCTGTATGAGCTTTATCCGGGTGGGCCTGCAAAACAGGCATGTAAATACGCCGGACTTCCAAAACCTACAGGTTGCGTATAAAGCACTGAAGATTGAGACTTAAGTTAAATAAAAAGAACGAGTAACGAGTTCTTATTACCTCGTTACTCGTAGCTTATTTGTACTTGCATTGTTATTTCTTGATTAAAAAGTGGTAGGGGAGATGTATCGTTTAAAATTGCTTTCTAAAAGACAGAATGTTTTTTCTGTTTTTGTTATGGGCGCCTTTTTCTTATTCTTTAAAATTTTAAGGAGTGGCCTATATAGCTTATGAATTTAAAGGATGTCCTGTCTGAAAAAAGGTCTGCTATTTTGAAAAGATGGTTTGATGTGATAGTGGAGACCTACCCTGCAGACACCGCAGTTTTTTTAAAGAATCAAAAAGACAGATTTGCCAATCCTGTTGGCGCTACCATCTCCCAGGGAATAGAGAATATATTTGATGAACTCCTCCAGGGAGGGGATATAGGAAGAGTTTCGCCTTTCCTCGACAATATTGTACGAATAAGGGCCGTGCAGGATTTTACTCCTTCCGGGGCTCTTACCTTTATTTTCAATCTGAAGAAAGTTATCAGAGAGGAGCTTGAAAGCGAAGCGGATAAAACTCCGATCCTCAAGGATCTGACAGCACTTGAATCCAGGATAGATGACCTTGCACTCCTCTCTTTTAATATATATATGCAATGCCGAGAGAAGCTTTATGATATCAGGGCAAATGAGGTAAAAAGCAGGACCTTCAGGTTGCTGCAGAGGGCAAACCTCATATGTGATATTGAGGATCAGGAGCAGGAACCGGATTCCGAAGATAATAAACTTATCAATATAAAACGAAAGGAGGCAGCTCAATGAAAATATTATTTTCTTTCTTTACGGTTGTTTTTCTTGTACTGCTCGTCTTCGCTGGAGCGACAACAGGAAACAAGTATGTCCTCTTCTTATTTGGGGTTATTATACCTTATGCTGCGTTTGCTACGTTCCTGTTAGGTTTCATCTACCGTGTTGTGCAATGGGGACGTTCTCCTGTGCCATTTCGGATACCCACGACATGCGGACAGCAGCAATCCTTCCCCTGGATAAAACAAAACAAGATCGAAAACCCGTCAACAACTATGGGAGTCATAGTAAGGATGGCGCTGGAAGTGTTTCTTTTCCGTTCCCTTTTCAGAAATTTAAAAACCGAATTGAGGGATGGACCGAAGCTCTCTTATGGATCGGACAAATGGCTCTGGCTGGCAGGCCTGGCATTTCACTGGTCGTTCCTTATTATACTGATCAGACATTACAGGTTTTTTATAGGAGAAGTGCCTTCTGTTATTCATCTGATCGAGAGTCTTGATAGTTTTTTGCAGGTCGGTGTACCTCTGGTCTATATTACGGATGCGGTAATACTGGCGGCCGTCACCTTCCTGTTCCTTAGAAGGGTTTATATTCCACAGGTGAATTATATATCCCTTGCAGCTGACTACTTTCCTTTATTCCTGATCCTTGGCATTGCAATCTCAGGTGTGCTTATGAGGTATTTTATAAAGGTGCACATAGTAGGAGTTAAAGAGCTGGCAATGGGATTAATAAGTCTTAATTTCATGGCCCCTGCAAAAAATCTCCAGGAGATAGGGGTTATCTTTTACATACACCTGTTTCTTATCAGCGTACTTTTTGCCTATTTCCCGTTCAGCAAGCTGATGCATATGGGTGGAGTTTTCCTCAGCCCGACAAGGAACCTTTCAAATAACAGCCGTATGGTGAGACATATTAATCCATGGAATTATCCTGTCCATGTTCATACGTATGAGGAATATGAGGAGGATTTCAGGGACAAAATGAAAGCGGCTGGATTACCAGTCGAGAAGGAGTGAATATGGCAACAAAACTTCCAAAACCAGATGAACTTGCAAAGATAGATTTTACACCACCTGAAACAGGGTGGATGGATACGCCGGTCGAGATAAAACCCGGCATGTTCTGCTGGGGTGCAAAGGCTAAAAACCTTAGGGCTGTTGAATTCCCCAATGCGAGAGACTGGTCTCCGGCAGAAGAGGACTGGAAACTCCCCGGGGAATGGGAAGGGACTGTTCTGGAAGCGATGGCTGACAGGCTTTCCAAGTACCGCTCCTTCAAGCTATTTATGGACATCTGCGTCAGGTGCGGCGCATGCGCTGACAAATGCCATTTCTTTATAGGCTCGGGTGATCCCAAAAATATGCCTGTTCTCAGGGCTGAGCTTATGAGGTCTGTCTACAGAAAGTATTTTACAACTCCCGGAAAAGTACTCGGAAAACTTGCCGGCGCAAGAGAACTAACATATGATGTGCTGAAGGAATGGTGGTACTATTTCTATCAATGCACAGAGTGCCGCCGCTGCTCCGTGTTCTGCCCTTACGGCATCGATACGGCAGAGATCACGATGATGGGCAGGGAATTTACCAATCTGCTGGGGTTAAACACAGACTGGATAGCAGGCCCTGTTGCCAACTGTTATATGAAAGGGAATCACCTCGGTCTTGAGCCTCATACCATTAAGAGCAGTATCGAATTCTTCCTCGATGATATAGAAACCGTTACAGGCATCAAGATAGAACCGACATTTAACAGGAAGGGCGCCGAGATACTTTTTGTAACGCCTTCCGGCGACCTCTTTGCGGATCCCGGCACTTACACAGCAATGGGCTATCTGATGCTTTTCCATGAACTGGGACTTGATTATACATGGAGCACATATGCGTCAGAAGGAGGAAACTTCGGATACTTTACTTCAAATGAGATGGCAAAAAGGCTGAACTCAAAAATATATGCAGAGGCAAAGAGACTTGGAGTGAAATGGATCATCGGAGGCGAATGCGGCCACATGTGGAGGGTACTTAATCAGTATATGGACACATGGAACGGCCCAGCGGATTTTCTTGAAGTGCCAAAATCACCGATAACCGGAACGGTATTTGAAAATGCAAAATCCACCAAAATGGTTCATATTACCGAATTTACCGCTGACCTCATCAAAAACGGCAAACTCAAACTCGACCCAAGCAGAAATGACCATCTGAAAGTCACTTATCATGATTCATGCAACACTGCAAGGGGTATGGGGCTTTTAGAAGAGCCGAGATATGTTATAAAGAGCGTATGCAACAATTTTTATGAAATGCCTGAAAACACAATAAGAGAGCAGACCTTCTGCTGCGGCAGCGGCACCGGCCTGAATGCTTCTGAAAATATGGATTTGAGGATGAAGGGTGGCTTCCCCAGGGCAAATGCAGTAAAATATGTCCGCGACAAACATGGCGTGAATATGCTGGCGAATATCTGTGCAATTGACAGGGCAACTCTTAAGGCCTCGATGGAATACTGGGTTCCCGATGTGACGGTATGCGGTACTCACGAATTAGTGGCAAACGCCCTGGTGATGAAAGGGGAGAAGGAGAGGACACAGGATCTGCGCCTCGAAACCCTTCCAGGAAAGGAGGGCAATTAGAATGTATGACAGCGGAAAAATAATTGCCGGACTTCTAATTTTTGTTGCATTAGTGACATTTCCCTTCTATTTCAATGTAGGAAAGGTCATCGCCAAACCAGAAACGAAGATCGATACCCCGGAAATTCAGAAATTGCCGGAACATGAGAGAAAGTGTGTGGAGTCCAAGGAGTTTATGAGGCCGGGACATATGCAGCTGCTCAATAACTGGAGGGATTCGGTTGTCCGAAACGGCGACAGGATTTATTTAAATTCCACGGGCAAGGATTTCGATATAAGTCTTCAAAATACATGCATGAAATGTCATTCCAATAAGAAGAATTTCTGCGATAAATGCCATAACTATATGGGTGTTAAACCTTACTGCTGGGATTGCCATATCGCACCAAAGGAGAATGAGACATGATAAATAGAAGACAATTTTTGAAAATAGCTGGGATTTCCACTATGTTGGGAATCGGGGGAACAACTGTTCTCAATGGTCTTTCAGGAAGCGGGCTCGAAGCCTATCAGGTTTCAACCGATCCCAGGGCCCTGAAGGCAAAGAGATGGGGTTTTGTTGTGGACATCAGTAAGTTTAAATCAGATGAAGATTATCAGAAATGCATAGATGCCTGCCATCGTATCCACAACGTCCCTGATATCGGCAGTCCAAAGGATGAGGTCAAGTGGATATGGAAGGACAACTATGAGCATACATTCCCT
>JAKAKQ010000206.1 GCA_021813425.1 Nitrospirota bacterium | reverse complement strand
TGGGCGCTTGCTGGTGCTGAAAAGATTAAAATGATGATCACTGCAGAAAAAAGATATCTCATGCTTCTCACCCCTTCTTTTATTTAGTCTTTAAACATGCAGATAACTAATTGTAATTATACATGAAGAGAATTTAGAGTCAAGGGAAAAATTACCTGCGAAATCAATAAAAATCACTGGGACTTTGGGAACAGGGAAAACAATAACCGGGCTGGTCGTTTTATTTCAATAAGACATAAAGTGCGCCGAGGCCCCCGTCACACTGTCTTGCGGTCACAAAGGCTATGATGTTTTTCCTGTAGCGGCCGGAAAGCCATTTAATCACTGCATCCTTCAGAACAGGGCCCTTTGGCGAGCGGAGACCCCTTCCATGGATTATCTTGATGCATCGAATCCCCATCTTCAAAGAGCCCCTGATAAAACTTTCAATTTCGGTCTCGGCTTCATCGATATGAAGTCCGTGGAGGTCGAGACAGTCCTGCACAGAGAATTGTCCTTCGTGGAGCTTTCTGATAATACCGCTCTTGTAATCCGGGTTTATCCATTCAACATATTCCTGGGTGTCAGACAGAATAACGGGTCTCCTGTGCGTAACAATCTCTTCAAGGGTCTTTAATGCTTCTTTATCAGGGGAGATGTTTTTTCTGTGTAAGGGAACAGACTTTCCTTTATGAATTGGTATCCTTCTGAATTCCTTGATCTCCCGCACTTCCTTCATGGCATTGATGAACAACTCTTCATCACTTGCAGGTTCTTCTTTTTTTACAGCGATTTGTTTGCAGGATAATCTTATCCCTCTGCTTTCGATGATCTTTTTCAGGTCTTCAAAGGGGTTGAAAAAGACAGTTGCGGATTCGCTTTTCTTAGCGCCCATGCCGCCCCTTGAGCCATTCGATCCATTCTGAAATGCCTTCTCCTGTCTTGCATGAGACATCGAATATCTTTAATCCAGGATTCAGGGACAGAGCGTCTTTTTTTATCTTATTTATATCAACATCCAGATAAGGGGCAAGGTCGATCTTGTTCAATATCAGGGCTGAAGATTCCTGGAACATCAAAGGATATTTAAGCGGCTTGTCGTGCCCTTCTGCGATGCTCAGGAGCATGACTTTCATATCCTCGCCGACCTTGAATTCCGCGGGGCAGACAAGGTTGCCTACGTTTTCTATAAAAACAATGTCCAGCGCGTTCAGGGGCAGATCGCTTATTACCTCGTTGATCATGTTTGCATCAAGATGACATGCACCCCCGGTATTTATCTGCACAACAGGCACACTGAATTTTTCTATCCTTTCAGCATCATCGCTGCCTGCGATATCACCCTCTATAACGCCTATCTTCAAACCTGATTTTGCCGAAAGGGTCTTTTCAAGAAGGGAGGTCTTGCCTGCTCCCGGTGCGCTCATAAGATTAATCACAAAGACATCTGCTGCATCGAACAATTTCCGGTTTTCCAAAGCGATCCTGTCGTTTGCCTCAAGAATCTTTGTTACAACCTTAACCTTCATTAGGATACCTCCATGTCGATTATATCCATCTCTCGGCCTGCCGTAATACTGAATGATGTGCCTTTACAGACCGGGCAGCACAAGACATATTCTTCAACAACAGTAAAGTTATTCCTGCAATTATTACAGAGACCGGAAACAGGCACTTCTTCTATGTTCAGAGATGCGCCTTTTGCAATAGAGTCAATTTTTATCGCCTCGAATGCAAAAAGCAGGGCGTCCGGCATTACGCCGGACGCCCTGCCTATCTTCAGATTAATGGACTCTATCCTGCTGTATCCGTTTTTCCTGCACTGCTCTGAAACGATTTCGAGCAGATTAAGAGCAATCGATACCTCATGCATTCTATCCCTTTGAAAGCTTTTCCTTTTCTTTTTCGTAAGCCTCTTTGCCTGCCTCGATAGCAGACGTTACCAGAGACTTCTTTTCATCGTAGAGGCCTTTACCCTTATCGACATATGATGTGACCATCTGCTTTGTCTGGTCGACATAGCCGGTTGCCTTGTCCTTTACATCATCTGCTAATTCTCTTATCTTCTGCCTGGTTTCCTGTCCTGACTGCGGTGCAAGAAGAAGCGCAAGCCCGGCCCCGACAATTCCACCCAGAAGAAAAGACAAAAGCATAGAACCTGAACTGTAACCCTCGTCTTTCATTTCCTGTCTCCTTTCTTTATGAGATTTGTTAATAAATATTCGATTGCTGCCTTTATCCCGGCCCTGAGGCTGATTACCTTTACCGCAGTGGACGCCCCGATATTCTCTACCAGGGTGTTGACTGCGCTTACAGTATGCCCGATGTCGCTGATAGATTTTGAAAAATCTTTAACGTGCCCGGTCACATCATTAACATTGGCCGATATGCCATTCACATTTTTTAATGCCTGCTGCAGTTCTTCAAGCGTAGGGTTGAGGTTGTTTTCCGCGGTTTTTCTCAGGGAAATAACAGTCTTTTTCAGTTCTATAAGCACAGGGATGAGGAAAGCCGCGATTGCCAGAATGGAAATTGCTATTACAGCCAACAAAATATTGTTCATCATACCTCCATAAGAATTATATCACAATTTTTGATCAAAACCGAAAAACAGGAACAATATATAGATTTTAGTGATAAATGTATTACAAGTAAAGAAATTTATGTTATCCTTTAACGCTATGAATGACAGGTTCTTTATCGGCAGGACCTTAGCCCTCGCAGCGCGTGCCAAAGGTTTGACAAGCCCGAACCCCATGGTGGGGGCCCTTATCGTAAAGAAGGGGAAGATCATCTCGGAGGGATATCACAGAAAGGCCGGAACCCCCCATGCCGAGGTTATCGCGATAGATAACGCTCTTGGAAAGGCAAGGGGATCAACATTATATGTCAGCCTCGAGCCCTGCTGTCACAAAGACAAGCGCACACCACCGTGCACACAGAAGATCATATCCTCGGGCATCAGACAGGTTATTGTTTCGATGAAAGACCCCAATCCGAAGGTTTCGGGGAAAGGCATAGAGGAACTGAGAAATTCAGGTATAAAGGTGACCTCAGGGATACTTGAAGAAAAGGCACGCAAGCTGAACGAATTCTATGTCAAATATATAACTGCAGGAATGCCGTTTGTGATCCTGAAGGTGGCCATGACGTTGGATGGAAAAATCGCCACGCCCGAAGGCGAATCAAAATGGATTACCGGAGAAAAGGCAAGAAGTATGGTCCACAGGCTCAGAGGCGGTGTAGATGCTGTTATGACAGCTGTCGGAACAGTGCTGGCAGACAACCCTATGTTGACCTGCAGAGTTCCGAATTACAAAAACCCTGTGCGTATTGTTATAGACCCGAATCTTGAGACCAGTCCGGAAGCAAATGTATTTTCGATTCCTCCTGAAACAATAATAATTACCAAGCAATCAGCAGTCAGCAGTCAGCAGTCAGAAAAAAAGAGGAAAAAACTGTCTGAAAAAGGCATTAAGATTATTGATTACAATAGTGAAAAGCTGGATCTTCAATGGCTGATGAGAGAACTTGGCAAAAGACATATTACATCTGTCTTAATTGAAGGCGGAGCTTCTTTGAACTCTTATTGCCTTGAGGCAGGCATAGTTGATAAGGTGATGTTTTTCATCGCTCCCAAAATTATCGGGGGGAAGGAATCACTGCCGGCAGTAGGAGGAAACTCTTTTAGAAGGCTTGATGAAGCATATCGCTTAAAGGATACTAAAGTAAAACGGATTGGTGAAGATATCCTTGTTGAAGGGTATCTTCAAAAATAAGATTTGTCGAGAAATATATAAGACTGAACGATATTGAAGAAAATAGTTATAACCGATGACATTAAAGCATTGATTGAAAAAGAGGAAAGCTTCCTTAACAGGTCAATATTCAGGATATTCACTGTGACCTCGAACGAAGAAGCGCTTAGTGTCCACAGAGCAGAAAAAGCAAATCTTATCATTACCAAGCTTGATATGCCTGGAATGAGCTGCGAGACATTCTGTTCGGTTATCAGGAATGATGAGGGATTACGCACCGTCTCTATTATTGTTGTATGCGCCGGCAAAGAATCAGATATTGAAAAAAGTTCGAAATGCAAGGCAAATATTATTATAGCAGCACCGATAGATCGGGCTGTCCTGCTGGAAAAGGCACACCAGTTTCTCAATATTTCCGAAAGGGAGTCTTACAGGGTGCTTCTGGGCGTTAAAGCCAGTGGAAATTACAGGAAAACACCTTTCTTGTGCCGCTCAGAAAATATAAGCGCCTCCGGCATGCTGATCGAAACGGATAAAATCTTCAATAAGGGTGATATTATTACATGCTCATTCTTTCTCCCCGATTCGACACATATAAGTACAACCAGCGAGATCGTCAGGGTAGTCGAAAAGAGAGACGAATTTGATACTAACCAGTATGGCATTAAATTCTATGACATCACACCTGAAAAAAGATCTGCAATAGAGGCCTTTATCGAAAAAAGGATAGAAGAGAGAAGCAAGGGGTGCTTTAAGACAGAAGAAGATGTGCCTGATTAGCTTCTGAAATTTTCCCTGTTTTAACTTTTTATCTCAAAATATCATTTATCTGGTAAAATTTAAGCATGGATCCAAAATCAAAAATAAAAATAACTTCCAGATATTCTTCGGAGTTCAGCGACAATATCACGGTCGATGGTGTTACCTACCATGTCCAGACAGAGGACATGGGGACAAAGACATGCAAGATAAGTTCAAGGGTCTATTTAAAAGGCGAGATTGTTTTTTCAAAGAAATCGGATTATTCTCATCTTGTAAAACTTAAGGAATTTAAAGACAGACTCGCGGGTCTTATGGAGAGGCAGCATAAATCCACAATTGATAGTTTCATATCAGAGCGGAAAGAAAAACAGAAATCAAAATCAGAATACTTTGACGAGGTACAGCGGCTTTTAAAAAGGGGAAACGGGAAAACTGCCCTTAGTGTTCTCGTAGATGCGCTCGAGAAATTTCCTTCAGACCCGTTTCTTTTATCATATTACGGCTGTCTTGTCGCTGTTGTTGAGAACAGACCTAAAGAGGGAATAAAAATATGCGAAGATGCCTTGGCTTTATTGGATAACACCATGCCTTTCGGTAAAGAATTCTTTTACCCGGTTTTCTATCTTAATTTAGGCAGGGCGTATCTGAAAGGCAATAAAAAAAGAGAGGCGGTCAATGCTTTTAATAAGGGGTTGAAGCACGATCCGGAAAACCATGATCTTTTATGGGAGATCAGAAAATTAGGGACGAGGAGAAAGCCTGCGGTGCCGTTCCTTAAACGAAGCAACCCGATTAACAAATATATCGGGATGCTTATCGGTAAAGTTTCTGAATAAAAGATAAAGCTATCCCGTTATAATCCTGTAAATCTCTTTATATCTCTCAATAGCCTTTTCAACGATATTATCCGGCAGCGCAGGCCCCGGATATGTCTGGTCCCAGTCAAGGGTCAAAAGATAATCCCTTATTATCTGCTTATCGTAGCTGTCCTGTGCCTTTCCAGGCTCATATGTTTTAACCGACCAGAAACGTGATGAATCAGGGGTGAGTATTTCGTCGATCAGAATCAACTCATTGTCGTATATGCCGAATTCGAACTTTGTATCGGCTATTATGATCCCCTTTTCCTCTGCCAGACTGCTCGCCTTTGAATAGATTTTAAGGCTGGCATCCCTGAGTTTAAAAGCCATTTCCTTGCCTATGATATCCGCTGTCTTTTCGAAAGAAATATTGATATCATGTCCCTCCTCAGCCTTGGTGCTCGGGGTGAATACCGGAGATTCAAGTTTCGATGATTCCTTTAACCCCTCAGGCAGTTTTATCCCGCATACCGTACCAGTCTTTTTGTATTCCTTCCATCCGCTTCCGGAGAGATACCCCCTGACAATACATTCGATAGGAACCTGGCCGGCCTTCCTGACGAGCATGCTCCTGCCTTCAAGCTGCTCCCTGTATTTATGACACTGAACAGGATACTTTGCGACCTCGGTAGCTATGATATGGTTTTTTATAATGCTTTCCATCTGCCTGAACCAGTATATAGAGATCTGGGTAAGGATCCTGCCTTTGCCGGGGATGCCGTTCGGGAGTACTACATCAAAGGCCGATATCCTGTCTGACGCTACAAGCAGGAGGCTGTCTCCCAGGTCATAGATATCCCTCACTTTTCCGCTTCTTAAAAACTTTATATCAGGCATGTCTGTTTTCAATATTAACCTGTCCATTATATCTCCTTATTAAGTGCAATTTATCAGCATACATTTTACACCAAGAAATTATTTTTCTCTTCATGAAAATTATCGCTTGACAAAAAATGTAACAGCTGTTACATTATAAACAAGAGTAACAACAAGAGTTCGACAACCCAAAATAAGGCATAGGAGGCAACAGAAAGAGACTATGAAGGTCGATAAACGAAAAAGCGCCGT
Source organism: Nitrospirota bacterium (assembly GCA_021813425.1). Taxonomy (GTDB): domain Bacteria; phylum Nitrospirota; class Thermodesulfovibrionia; order Thermodesulfovibrionales; family UBA6898; genus JAKAKQ01. The sequence continues at coordinate 1,894 of JAKAKQ010000206.1, read as the reverse complement.
TAAAGAGTCCGGCTGGCTACTGTTTTTTTACAGCGCACCATCGAAGCCTGTAAGTAACAGGATGAAGATATGGAGAAAGCTTATAGGGGCCGGGGCGGTTCAAATGAAAGGGGCGGTGTATATATTGCCTTTCAGCGATGATAATTATGAGTTCTTTCAATGGCTTGTTTCTGAGGTCGCCGGCATGAAGGGTGACGCTGCATTTGTCAGGATAGAAAAGATGGATTCTATGAAGGACGAAGAAATAATCGCCCTGTTTAACCGGCAGCGGGAAGAGAGCTATAAGATAATTGGAAAAGCAGTCGAGGATATTGAAAGAAGGCTGAACAGTATCCGGAAAGGTGCAAACGCCCGGAATATTAAAGGATTATCAGGTCAGTTCAATAAACTCCTGAAGGAATTTGATGAAATCAAAAGAATCGACTTTTTTTCGTCAAGGGAAGGCGGGGCGTTAAGCGGAAGGATGAAACATGTGCAGACTGAGATAAAGGACCTTTCAGGCGTTGAAACAGAAAAGGGAAGCCCGGCAACAGTAATCCGGAAAGCAGTTGATGACTATCAGGGGAAGGTATGGATAACGAGGAAAAGGCCGTTCATTGACCGAATGGCATCTGCCTGGCTCATTAAGCGGTTTATAGACAAAAATGCAGCTTTTGATTTTGTTGACGAAAAGGATCAGGAAACGATAGGCAAAGGTCATGTTACGTTTGATATCCGGGGAGGAGAATTCACCCATGTTGGAGATATGTGTACCTTTGAGGTTCTTGTCAGGGTTTTTGGTCTCAAGGACAAGGCACTTAAGAAGATTGCAGAGATCGTACATGACCTTGATATGAAGGACGAAAAATACAATTCTGCAGAGGCAAAGGGACTGGAAGATATTCTTTCAGGGATACGGAAAACAGCAAAAGACGATATGGAGGCACTTGAAAGAGGGATGGTTGTTTTCGAGATGCTCTATATATCAAAAACATAAAAAAGGAGGATATAAAATGCCACACATCGATAAGCATATAGCAGCAAGCATGGAAAGGACAGGAAAGGAGTACCGCGAGATCCATGAGTGGATGGACGGCAATCCGGAACTGAAGGCAAGACGTCATGATATTACGAAAATCTTTGAATTCGGATGGATGTTCGAGGACCAATTCGGGGTTGAGGCGCGGGAGGAATATGTACGTCACATACAGGAGGACCTTAAGGTGAAATTCGAACATCTTCAGGACGACATTCAGAAGAAGATTTCGGAGACGCTGGCATATTTCGGCGTAAAGTAGAAGTGGGCAAACTGCCCTCACCGTTCGCTGCACTCTGCACTGTGGGCTTCTTTGCAAGGCTTTCTTATGCACTTGCAAGAAGCCCTGTTCTTCCCCTGTTTGCGCTCTATCTCGGCGCAGGCCCTGAGGCGATAGGATTTGCAGTTGGAATATCAACTGTAACCGGTATATTCTTTAAACTCCCGGCAGGCGCATTGTCGGATATTATCGGCAGAAAAAGGACGATGCTTATAGGTCTTCTCTTCTTTGCATTTATGCCATTCACATATCTTCTAATAACGGATTACAACTTACTTATTGTTATCAGGTTCATCCATGGCCTTGCTACTGCAATCTACGGGCCGGTGTCTATGGCTGTTGTGGCGGATATCGCTGGCGCAAAAAAAGGAGAGATGCTTTCATGGTTTTCCTCGGTCACGATCATCGGGAATCTTCTGGGCGCTCCTCTTGGCGGTTTTATCCTCCACAGTATGCCTGGCGCTTCTGAGCCCTCTTTTACTGAATTTCGCTATGCATACCTTGCAAGCGGTATCGCCGGATTTATGTCGCTCATCCTGGCGCTTGGAGTTCTCAGGGACGGAAGTCGCACGGAGAAGCATAACGGATTGAAGGAGGCA
>JAKAKQ010000113.1 GCA_021813425.1 Nitrospirota bacterium | reverse complement strand
TGTACCTCTGGGGCGCCCAGGATGGTTATATTCTCCATACTCCCGTATATGTTGCATCTTATTTTCTACACGAACTGATTTTATAATTTCATCTGCAATATCTTCTGGGCTTTTGTTTGGGATGTAAAGATTATTAAAAACAAGCTGATTAATAGTCTCTGGGAATACACTCTGAAAATCCTTGTAGGCTTTGACCTTTTTTTTCTCGGAAAGGTTAGAACCGGGAGGATACTTATCAAGCAATTCCTTAATGAGTAGAATAAGTTTGTTGCGGTTTATCTTGTCTTTTCCTTTGTCCTTTTTCTTTATCATTACCACCTCTCAATGGCTCTCTCATTTAATCAGTCCCCGGCGGTGAGAGTCCCGCTTTTCACTTCGTCAGGCTTTCCTTTAAAGGCTATAACTTCAAAGCTATCAGGCAATCAATAACTGGTGCAGTTGATGCTGTTTCCGAAACGGCTGCAGTCTGTTATAACTGGTCTGTTAATAGCATTTATTAATTGCTGATTTTGCCTCAAGATCTGCTGTTGATATAACCACTGAGATAAAACATTAAAAGCAGCTGCCTGCTGTGCCATTTGAGCTTGATAGGACGCAGAAAATTCACGATTTAATCGGTCAATTTCAACTTGAAGTTTTGACATTAATTCCAGATATATGGCTTGCTTCTTCTTATTAGCTTCCCCATAAGTAATTTTTTTCTGTATAAGTTCGACTGTAACGAGATCAGAAGCATAGTAACTTGGAACAACAATTGGTATTACGCTGGGAGCTATTTGCATATAGTCTTCAATACCTCTCGCACGACAATGAGACAGATCGTTATGGTAAGCAATTATGTTTTTAACATCTTCGTCTGATGGCATGGTGGTATCTGCCAAATGTAAGAGAGTTATGTTTCTTCCACCGGGTATGCGAGCAAAGATATTTTTATAGGCAGGATTTGAATCAATTTTTTGCATGCAGGAGAATATTTTATTATTTGCAAACTCAATATTTTCACGAATTTTGTTTGCTTGTATTTGTGCAGGCAAGAGACAACCAGGCAAAATAACAACCGAAAAAATAACAATGATTAGAATTGAAATAGATAGCTTTTTCATGGCTTAATCCCCCCATTAGATTTATGGTCAAATTATATCAAAGTTAAAATCATTTTCAAAGAAAAAACCCCAGAAGTCCTGGGTCTTATAGTTCAGGGGATGTTTTTTTGTTGTTGTATAGTAGACAGGCAAAAAATCTGAATTGAATCTCAACTCATCTCCGCAATGTGATCACAAGCCTCTTATAAAAACCTTTGCAATTCTGTCATACCGCTATTTCTAAAGCAATCTTGTCATACTTAGTCACCGGCGCTGTTTTATGGTCTGTTGCCTTCTTCTCAATCAATCCTATTTGTTCGAGATATTTCACATCCTCGGCAACATTCTTAACATCCCTCTTTGCCATTCGTGCAAGCTCATTGATAGATGAAGGCTTCCGGGTCTTGATTGTATGCAGGAGCTCAAGTCTCTTAGGAGTTAATATCTTTCTGAATGCCTCGAAGCTTGTGAAATAAACGCCTGTCTCTTTCTTGACCCTTTCTCCTCGTTCAATGGCCTCTGCCTTCTGCGCAAATTCTTTTAAGGCGGTCTTAACATCCTTGATGCCTATTTTTATCTTCTTTACTCTCATAACTCACCTCTCTTAAATTTTTCCATGTCTTTATAAAAGTCCTCTGTCAATTTCCATACACCACTAAACTTATAAGGCTTTTCAGTTCCTCTAATATGTCTATGGTCTCCTTTGCCTTCTGCATTGTCATAACCTATTACCCGCTTATCTTCCACTATATAAACCAGAGAATATTTATATCCGTGTGGCCTATCTTTTGTAGGCTCTGGAAGTCGCCATAGTGTTATTTCGATAGTATTGCCTAATTCATCAATGACTTTTGAATGTTCTATTAATTCAGCTTTCATTTAATTATAGGTATTATATGCCAATAATTAGCATTAGTCAAATTACATTCATTGTAATATTTTTAAAGAAACAGAGAATTAGCATGACTGTATAGTTTTTGTACAGTAGACAGGCAAAAAAGAAAGGGAAAGGGCAGTAAAGCCCTCTCCCTGAATAGCCCTTAACCTATTGATAAGCAAGGATAAGGAAAAATCTGGAAAACCTTAAGTCCTCTCTGGTATACCTTGACACGGTAGAGGTCGGCGGTTCGAAACCGCCCGGGCCTACCATTTAACCCAAAGAATTTCAGGAACAATATTTATCAACGTATTTTTTCAGATTTCTGATGATATTGCGCTTTATGTTGGTCCTCACAAAGTGACAGAAGATCTCGAAGTTGGAGCATTGTGTGCCGAGGACCCAGATATGATTTACAGCGCCGAAATAGGGTATAAGATCGATCTCTGTTTTATTAAGTTTCCTGATCTCCTGATACCCATCTATGAATGCCTTATTAATCTTTCTGTCATTCCTGTAATATTGGATAGTCGTATAGCAAAATGCAGCTATGTCCTGTACAAACCAGCTGCAGCAGCATGCATCGAAATCAAACAGGGTAACCTCGTCGCCGACAGAAAAATGGTAATTTGAAGGGTACAGATCCCCGTGACATATTCCGAATGACAGATCTTCGATCGAGATCTCATCGAATTTTGAACTTAGCTTTTTTATAATCTCCTCAAGGATTTTCAGATCGTCTTCCCAGTCTTCAATGAAAGGTTTGATCGCATAGAATGATTGATGCAGCATTGCGTTAATATCGAGATGGCACCGATTATTTTTCAGTCGCCTGTTGATCGTCAAACTGTGCATTTTAGCCAGTTCCCTGCCGATATTGCGGCTCTGGTTCAATGTCATTTCCGAGAGGGGGGCATTGCCTTTGGCATAGGAAAACAGAACTGCGTATCTTAAACCTTCGGGAGCATATATTTTTTGAATTATATTGCCTGTTTTATCGGGTATGGGAAACGAAACAGAAACGCCGTTTGATTTCAATTGCTCAAGAAGTTCCATTTCGGATTCAATATCTTTTAAATCTCTCCAGTTATGCCTATAGACTCTCAGGATATATTTTGTTTGGGAATCCATTACAAAATAATTATCATTCAGTCCTCTATAAAGATATTCGCATTGGATAATATTGTCCAGAGGATATTTGCTGAGAATTATTTCCTGCAGCGCCCCGGAAGACAGTGTTGAATACTGCACTGGAAATGTTTCAGAACAACTTTTGATTTTAAAGCCTCCTAACCTCTGATTTAATTATATCAAATTTGCAGATTTTAATTGAAGTTTAGGCAATCAGGTGGTAGCATTTCAATATGCTTGAAAAAGTAAATTTATAACAATTAATCCGGCCTGGAGGCATATTGAATAAGCTCACGGCCCTGTAATAAAACGTCTCAAATATCTATATGAAAGGATATAAAGATGGAAAAAGTCTCTTACAAAGAAATAGGCCTGGTAAATACGAGGGAGATGTTCAAAAAAGCGATGAATGGCAGGTACGCGATACCTGCATACAATTTCAACAATATGGAACAGTTGCAGGCAATAGTGATGGGATGCATTGAGTCCCGCTCCCCATTCATTCTGCAGGTATCGAGCGGCGCAAGAAAATACGCAAACCAGACCCTGCTTCGTTTCCTTGCCATGGGCGCAGTCGCGATGATCAAAGACGCGGATTCCACGGTTAAGTTTGCGCTTCACCTTGATCACGGCGATAGCGTTGAATTATGCAAATCATGCATAGATTCAGGGTTTTCCTCGGTTATGATTGACGGGTCCCATCACCCCTACGAAGAGAATATCCGAATTACAAGACAGGTAGTGGAATATGCTCACGATCACGATGTGACAGTTGAAGGAGAGCTTGGTGTTCTGGCAGGAATAGAAGACGAAGTTTCGGCAGAGAAATCTACTTATACAAGGCCGGAGCAGGTAGAAGACTTTGTGAGTAAAACAGACGTTGATTCCCTGGCAATTTCGATCGGAACTTCCCACGGTGCAACAAAGTTCAAGCCGGAACAGTGTACCCGTGATGCAAGGGGGATACTTGTCCCGCCCCCGCTGCGCTTTGATATCCTTGAAGAGATCGAAAAGCGGATCCCCGGCTTTCCAATCGTTCTTCATGGCGCCTCGTCAGTAATTCCCGAATATATTGAAATAATTAATAAATACGGAGGCAGGCTAAGCGATGCCGTAGGCATTCCGGAGGATCAGCTCAGAAAGGCTGCAACAAGCGCTGTTTGTAAAATAAACATAGACAGTGACGGCCGTCTTGCAATGACAGCGATGATCCGTAAAGTGTTTGCTGAAAAACCATCTGAATTCGACCCGAGAAAGTACCTCGGCCCTGCCCGTGATGAGCTGATAAAAATGATCATTCATAAGAACAGGGAAGTGCTGGGATCAGCAGACCAGGCCTAACAGCCGAAATAGTCGTTCTGTCTGGTCATGCTGAGTACGCCTTTCCATAGAGCGCCATCCAGATCTATCTTCCTGCGCTCGTGAGTCGCCAGATCTATCGGGACGTGGGTGAAATAGTTGTTCCAATGACCGATAACCATATTGGTCTTTCCGGCCATACCGGCATGCACGGCATTTTCAGCCAGCAAGTGGCAGAAAATTGCGTCAGAGGAAATAGCGGCCACACTCCGGATATGGTAGCTGGGATCAAGGTATTTGATGGAGACGTCAGCTCCGGTCTTTTTGAAATATTCCCCGATCTCATCCTTGAGAAATACCCCGATATCATGCTTTAGAATGTTCCCTGATGCATCTTTCTTTATTTCAGCTTCCTTGAACAGTGCCTGCCCTGCTCCCTCTGCAAGGACGATGACGGCATGGTTGGTCTGGTCCAGTTTCCTCTCAAGGGCTTTAAGCAACCCGTATTCACCGTCGAGGGTGAAATCAATTTCAGGGACAAGGCAGAAATCCACCACCGAGTTGGCCAGGGTCACCGAAGCCGCAATAAACCCTGAGTCGCGGCCCATGAGTTTTACGATCCCGATGCCGTTGTTCGCACCTTCGGCTTCGTTGTGGGCCGACGTAATGATATCAAAAGCAGCATGGACTGCTGTTTCAAAGCCAAATGTTTTCTCTACAAAACTGAGATCGTTATCAATGGTCTTGGGAATTCCGATTACGCTTATAGCTTGTTTCCTCCGTAAAATCTCATCAGTGATAATCCTTGCGCCGCGCAGGGTACCGTCCCCTCCTATACAGAAAAGCAGATTGATATTCATGCGCTCCAGGGTATCTACCATTTCAGTTATATCCTGCTTTCCACGGGAAGAACCGAGGATGGTTCCTCCTACCTTATGGATCCCGTCAACGATCTGAGGAGTGAGACAGATAGGAGAATGCTTGTATTTTGGAGACAGACCCTGATAACCGTATTTAATCCCGAAAATGTTCTTGATTTTATAATCATGGTACAGGACCGTAACTAAACCCTTTATAACGTTATTCAGTCCAGGGCATAGACCACCGCATGTAATGATTGCAGCGTTGCTATCTGCCGGAATATAGAAGATTTTCTTCCGAGGGCCGGCCTTCTGGAAGGCAGGGAAGACTTTGGCCTTTTTAATAAGATTATGGATGTTTTTTACCTGGCTGGCGAAGGTAATCTGCTCGTCGTCTTCTACAAACTCCCTCCCGTGGACAGGGGAATCTATGGAACATTTCCCAAGGGATTGAACTTCAAAATTGAAATTGTCAGGATTTTCCAGAACGTTACTGTAGATCATGAATTCCCTCCGTTTGATAGGGATATTATACCAGTTACATTCTGATTTATAGCCATTTCTCTCTCTTTTTTAATGAGAATTCTATTAAATGCGGAAATTTCCATGAAAAATATCTTAACAATAACAAACTTTGACGAACTTTGTACTTGAAAAGTCTCTCTAAAGCGTGTATATTTTTGCCAGTAATTGAACAATATACATATTTCGTCAAATTTTCTGAGAGGACACCACATGAAACATTTAGATCAATCGGTTCGGGGTAGAAATATTTTTGATATAAACCTGAATCATGAATATCTTTTTTTCAGGAGAACTAAAGTTATAGCTACAATCGGCCCGTCCTCTTCCTCTCCGGAGATAATGAAGAAGATGATACTAAGCGGCCTCAATGTAGCGCGGATCAATTTCTCGCACGGCAACGCACAGGATCACCTCCGGACGATCCGGACCATCAGAAAAATTTCCGAGAAGATGCATAAGTCTGTCGCAATCCTCGGGGACCTGTGCGGCCCCAAGATAAGGGTCGGCAGATTTAAGAACGACTCGGTCTTTCTGAAAGATAATTCCACTGTAACTATTACAACAGAAACCGTTCTTGGAGACGAAACAGTTATCCCATGCCTATACAAGAACCTGATATCGGAAATATCGGTTAACGACTCAGTCCTGCTTGACGACGGCAACCTTGAACTGAAAGTCATAAAGAAAGAGGGCAAAAGGCTTAAGGCAAAAGTCATAAGGGGAGGAATTCTCAAGAATAACAAGGGGATGAATCTTCCTGATACAAAAATGAATATACCGGCTTTGACTGCGAAGGACAAGAAAGACGTAGAATATTGCATCAGAGGTCAGGTTGATTATATCGCACTTTCCTTTGTAAGAAGACCTGAAGATATTATGGATTTAAAGAACCTTCTAAGGCGGAAGAAGGCTGATATACCGGTAATCGCAAAAATAGAAAAACCCGAGGCTCTTCAGAACATCCTCGAGATACTAAAGGTCGCTGACGGCATCATGATCGCCAGGGGAGATCTGGGTGTCGAGTTGCCGGCAAAGAAGGTCCCCTTTATTCAGGGGAAATTAATTGAGACATGCATACAGCACAGCAAGCCTGTCATCGTTGCGACACAGATGCTGGAAAGCATGATAGAACATTCGCGTCCTACAAGGGCAGAGGTAACCGATGTCGCTGCAGCCTGCCTCTCTGGAGCAGATGCGGTAATGCTTTCGGGAGAAACAGCCTCGGGCAAATATCCTGTTGAAGCCATACAGATGATGGATTCGATTCTGCGGGAAGCAGAGGCATACCAGTTTTTTACACATGGAGGTTTTTTCAGGGATAATGCTTTGAAGGCAGGTGATATTACGCAAAATGCTCTTAGCTCTGCCATCGCTCAATTAGCGAGGGATCTGATGGTAAGGTGTATAATCGTGGTGACCCGCACAGGCTTTACGGCCGCTGTTGTTTCGTCTGATCGTCCGGCAGCGCCGGTCATCGCGCTGACACCATCTGAAAAAGTCCTAAGAAAGCTCCAGATGAGATGGGGAGTGTTTCCTTATCTTGTCGATGGCAGATTTGACATTAATAACGGACTTGCCTTTGCTGAGACTTTTATGAAGAGGTTGAAATTGGCCGGCAGCGGAGATTTCATACTGATGGTTTCTTATACGGGAGGGAAGAAAACCGAAACCAGTTTGATTACAGTGCATAAAATTTCCTGAGGCATACCAATGTTCAGGTATAATTTCATGCATCGGGAGACATTATGACATTGCAGGCTGTTCTTCATTTTCTGCAGAAAGAGGTCGGGCTTTTCAAGGACTTTCCTGTCAGGCTGCTGGAAGAACTCGTCAGGGGATCAAGGATTACGACATTCGAACCTAACGAGGCCATTATTTCTTTCGGTGAAGAAGGCCGTTTCCTGGGCATCCTTCTGGATGGGGAAGCTGAGGTCTCCGTCACAGACGACAGTGGCGAGAAGCATAGTATTACAGTACTGAGACCTGGTGAGATGTTCGGGGAAATGTCCCTTATGACCGGTGACAAGACCACAGCCGACATAGTCGGGTTGACTCACTGCAAGGCCGTTCTTATCCCTTTTCAGGTCTTTTCGACCATCCTTATAACACATCCCCCGGCCGTAAGGCACCTGTCAAAAACGATCTCCGAAAGACTCAGAAAATCCGGAGACAGGAGCCTGGCAGAGAGCGCATTGAGAAGAAGTGATGATCCATATGGGTTCAGGCTGAGAAGTGATACCCCCATAAAAATGCTGATCATAAACTGCGGATCCTCATCTCTTAAATACAACATTTACGATACCGCGGATGAGACACTAAGCGCCCGGGGTATTATCGAAAAGATCGGCGAAAAAACGATGCGGCATAAGTATCTTTTTCGAGGGCCCGAGGTCACACATGAGCTGCCGGGTGGAGATCACCGCGAGGCATTTCGTGTTATGATCGAAGAACTCACAGCTCAAGGTACAGGTGTTATCAACTCTCTTGACGAGATCAGTGCTGTAGGGCATCGGGTTGTGCACGGAGGCGATGTATTTATCAGCCCTGAGCTCATTACCGATGCAGTAGTCAAGAAAATTGAGGATCTGTCTGATCTTGCGCCATTACATAACCCTGTTAATGTCGCGGGGATCAGGGAGGCGATGCATTTCTTCCCAACAGCCGCTCATGTCGCCGTATTTGATACCTCTTTCCACCATACCCTGCCTCCTTATGCGTACCTTTACGGCCTTCCCTTTGAACTTTATGAAAAGAAAAAAATAAGACGGTATGGATTTCACGGCATGTCCCACTCTTATGTTTCCCTCAGGGCCGC
>JAKAKQ010000318.1 GCA_021813425.1 Nitrospirota bacterium | reverse complement strand
TATGGAAGCACTCAAGGCGGGCGGCGCCGAAGTCTATCTCTGTGCATCAAATCCACTGAGCACACAGGATGATGTTGCAGCCTCTCTTGTGAGGAATTCCGGCATCCCTGTTTTTGCTATAAAAGGGGAAGACCATAAAACTTATTACAGGCATATTATGGATGCCCTTTCCTTAAAACCCAATATTACGATGGATGATGGGGCTGACCTTGTTTCGACTTTACATACCAAAAAGAAAGATCTTCTGAAAAATCTGATCGGAGGGACGGAAGAGACGACCACCGGCGTAATCAGGCTCAGGGCGATGGCTGAAAACAGCGTTCTTCAATACCCTATAATCGCGGTCAACGATGCATATACAAAATATCTCTTTGATAATCGCTACGGTACCGGACAGTCTACTATCGACGGCATACTCAGGGCTACAAACAGGCTGATCGCAGGCTCTGTCTTTGTGATTGCAGGATACGGTTGGTGCAGCAAAGGAATAGCCATGAGGGCAAAAGGCATGGGAGCTAAGGTTATTATTACAGAGGTAAATCCACTCCGGGGCCTTGAGGCGACAATGGACGGATTCGAAGTTATGCCTATGAAGGACGCTGCCAGGATCGGAGATATATTCGTAACAGCAACAGGAGATATAGACGTAATATACAAAGGATGCTTCCCTCTTATGAAAGACGGCGCCATATTCTGCAATTCAGGGCATTTCAATGTAGAGATATCAATAAATGAATTAAGGAAGATGTCTAAGGCAAGAAGGGTTATCAGGGATTTTGTTGAAGAGTATACTCTTAAGAACGGAAAGAGGATTTACCTGCTGGGCGAAGGGCGTCTTATAAACCTTGCAGCAGCAGAGGGGCATCCGTCTGCTGTAATGGACATGAGTTTTGCAAACCAGGCATTATGTGCGGAATATATGGCAAAGAACTACAGGAAACTTGAAAAGAAGGTCTACAGCGTACCGGAAAAAATAGACAGTGAGATTGCGCGGCTGAAACTCAAATCTATGGGAATAAAGATAGACGTGCTTTCCCCCGCTCAGAAGAAATATCTTCAAAGCTGGGAAATGGGAACATAGATTTATCATTTATGAAGTTGATATTGATGAAATCCTCCTAAAGGGGGTTCCGGTTATCGTATCTCAATATTATCGTTCCTTTGTCAGAATATCTTCTTGAAGAGCAGGAAGATAGATATGAAAAGTCGTCCCGGCACCGACTTCGGATTCTACAGTAATTAATCCATTATGGCTCTTAATTATGGAATAACTTATCGAAAGGCCAAGTCCCATCCCTTTCTGGGTAGCTCTTTTTTTGGTAGTGAAATAGGGATCAAATATTTTTGGAAGGTTTTCTTCAGGTATACCGATGCCGTGGTCCTCTATCGATATTCTTACATATTTCCCTTTTTTAAAAGGAAGCGCACTTTTTTCGCCGACTACGATGTTTTGGGCAAGAATATTGAGTACCCCGCCTTCGGGCATGGCATCACGTGCATTGAGAACCATATTATGGATTACCCATTGCAACTGGCCTTCATCGGCTTCAACTGGATAGATATCGTCAGGCATATTGAACTTGCAACTGACATTGGAGCCGCTCAAGTCAAAATTGACTGAACTCCGTATCAGTTCTGCAATAGGCACCATTGTCTTAACCGGCGTTCCTCCTTTGGAAAAGGTTATCAGAAGCTTTGTTAAATCAGCTGCACGGATGGATGCTTCTTCTGCTTTGTCTAATATTTCAAAAATATTATCTTCAGGACTTAAGTGCATCTTTGCAAGTGAGATACAGCCAACAATAACTGCAAGCAGATTATTAAAATCATGGGCGATGCCGCCGGCAAGGATACCTATTGATTCGAGTTTCTTTTCCTTCAGCTGTTCCGCCTCAGCCTGCTTTCGCACAATTACCCCAGCCAGTGCATTTGCGATCGAAGTCAAAAAGGCATCTTCTTTTTGGCTCCTCCGGTGGACTTCTTTTACGTATATATTTATTATTCCGAGCAGTTTGCCGGCAAACAGGATTGGGACACAGTAATGACCATGTTGAGTAATCCCCTCATATCGGATCTCGTGGCGGTTGTCTATACAGTCGGCAAATTCTATCTCCTTTTTCGATGCTGCCCGACCGCACAGGCACATGCCGATATTGATTCGGGCACATGTCTTCTGTAAATCTCCAGGGAGTTCTTTCTGAACTTTCAATACCAGCGTTTTCCGGTCGTCTTCGGCAAGAAATATGCCGCCCTTTGACTCAAAGGAAAGCCATGGGATAGAAAGGATAAGGTTAAGTGAACGTTTCAGCAGATCTTCAAGGGATATATTTTCGAGCGAGAAACTCAGGAGCAGATTCAGCACGGTCTGGATATCATAGTTTCTCTTTATTTCTTCTTCCACTTCCCTTTGTTTTACGATGCCTTTGGCTATCCGGCGCAAATAAATTTCTATTACTGCAAATAATATCGATGCCAGGAGAGCGGTAACGCCGCCTACTATCAGATGTTCTTCATCAAGGTAAGGTATCTCCGGATGAAGGACTGCATCGACTAAAGCATTCAGATTTGTCATTAAAAAGACCGCTGAAATATAGAGGACTATCCGAATTGTATTTTTTCTGAACATACCGTATTGATAATTTATAATCTCAAGCTTCATGGTTTTTAATTGCAGAACTTAATATTTCTTTCTGCTTACCGCAGAGTGGTTCGTTGTTGATTTTCATAATTTAAGCGCTTCCTTTATAGCCTTTGCTATGGTTTTTTGAGTGAAAGGTTTTGGTACAAATTCCTTTAAGAACTAAACTCTTGGCGGGCGATCCATTTGAAAGGCAATTAATAGTGGTTTAAAGGCAGGGTTTGAATTATCAAAAAGATCTGTAATCTCTAAAACAGGAAATTCAAATTGATATTCGTAAAGACATGGCAGATACTGATTAACGGAAAGGGCACAGCCTGCTGCAATACATACATCAAGGGTAATAAGAAATGTGCCGTTTGAGGAAACAGAGATATGAGCAGACAACGGCGATATTATAGAGACTGATAGGGCAATCAAGATCAATACAGTTCTAATTCTCATCATCAGTTTCCATTTTGATAGATTTTCTTTAAATGAGTCAACTTCAAATTATATTTATCAGGTTATTCCTCCTTATAAAATTACGGGTATAATTCCTGTATTCAAAGACCGAACATGAATTCTCCTTCCATTATTCCCCTCCGGTTAAGTAATCTAAATCAGGATCCCTGTTCTTGATTATCGGTCTCTAACTGAGACCGTAGTTCAAAAGCTTTTACAGTATTTAAGTTTTTGCATTTTCATTTCCTGTTCCTCCTGTTAATTTTACCAGCAAAATCCGGCTTCATCGTCCCTCCGATGTTGTTTTACTAAAAAATCCTGAGAAAATTTTAAGAAGCACTTTATCATCAATATTTTTCATCAAGTTCTCTTCATGCTCTTCGACAAATCTTCGTTCATTCAGAACTTCTTGCAGAAGGATATCGTCGTGATCGGGTGCATAATGGAAAATCCTGACAGCATCAGTCTTATGATCCATTTTGTATGAGAGCCCTTTATTCCGTTCTATCCAGCGGAAACATTCGTCGTGAGAACCTATATATAAAAGAATAAAATTATTATCTTTATGAATAAGAACAAGCCTATATGCACCTACCAGATCTATCTTTTTGCAGTTTTTAATGCGATTTTCTCCGTTCCAGGTAAAGCTGAATTTTTTTCTGCAAAGATTGTCGCTGCCATTAAAAAGTTCACTAATGAATTCATCCGCCTTTTTTGCAGCCATAGCCGCTGTTCCACCCTTTTTACGGAGTTTTATATGACAGCGGTCAAAAAGTTCCGTGCGGTATAAAAAAAGGCTTGTTTTCTCTTTATAAAGATCTTGTATCATGTTCCTTAAATAGGGCGGGGGCAAAAAACGCCCCCGCCTGAAGATTTTTTACTTCACCGGAGTAGGAATATTATTCGGATGACATTCGTTACAGTTATGCTGAGCCGTGATGCCATAAATCGCAGCAGGAAGCTTACGGTCTGATTTGAACTTACCGTCCTTCCAGTCATTCAGAAGCATGACCGTCTTCATCGCCACATCTGCGGTGACTCTTGCGCACCGGTCTTTTCTTTCAGGACTCCCTAATGATTTATTGGCCGCCTTGGTCCACTTGCCGACTGACAGATGACAGAGCGGAGAATTGCTGATAGTCTGGACTGCAACAGTTGCCTTAGGGTTTGCCGGTCTGTAGATGGGTAGCTGGGTGTCGCTGTACCATTGAAGCATCTCATTCATGATCTGCTTGCCGACATCGTAAGGTGCGATAAAGCCGACTGCAACAGTAGCGCCGAGCAGAGAACCGCAAAGAGTTCCCCATCCGACGAGACCGCCTTCGCCGAGCCTTAATCCTTCTGTAGGCAAAGACACATACGGTTCGCCGATTTTTTTCTGTAGCGGGACCAATATGCCGCTTGCAACGCCATAGGAACAGAAGGCCTTGTACCAGCCGTCATAGGCTATCCTTCCAGCTTCTTCAGGGTCAATTTTCTCATACGGCCACGGCAAAGGAGTTTCCTTGGCTTCAGCCTTGCTAAAGATATTTAATCCACCTGAGACTGCTGCCAGACCTGCTGCTCCTATTGCAAGTTTTCCAGTGGCTCTTAAAAGACTCCTTCTCGACATTTTTTCGTCCAAAATCTTTTCTGCTTTCATAACTCTTTCCTCCTTTTATTAACGATACGATCTATGATTCCCGTAAAACGGGCGCTCTGAGCTCTATATTGGAGAGGGACAGTGGGAATCGAACCCACTACAGCCTTTCTTTCGGCCATACCTCTGGTTTTGCAGACCAGGAGGGGCGCCAGCCCCTTGCCCCCCATTCAGGTATAGCCTGTGTATTTCATAATGTTGACCAAATTCCTTAACAATGCCCGACGCTGCTACTGCTCTTTGAACATAAATTTGAATCCTATATTGAAGCCGTAGAGGTCTTCGTTGAGCGGTTTGCCGTCAACCTCGGCATAGGGGTACATGAAATAGAGAAACGGCCCGCCGCTCTGTGCAGGATTCAGCATGATATGTTCGCCGCTGTTCAGGGCAATCCTGCTTTCATCAACGGCGCCGAAGAAATACTCCCTCTTGGCCTTCAGCTCTTCTGGGGTCGGGTTCTTTTCGAGTTTGAATTTCAGCACATCTGCAGGATCAACCACTACCCAGCCATATCCGGGAAGATAGAACTCTGCCCAGCAGTGCTGAAATTTCGTAATATCACCTTCTTTGTCCTTGGGCATTCTTATGCCGTAGACATCTCTGGCAGGCACTCCGGCAGCCCTGCAAAGGGCGACATACACGGAGTGAATGTCAGCGCACTTGCCTGCCTTTTCAGTCAAAAGCTTTTCAACCTCGCAAAGACCGCAGCCTTTCACATTCGGGTCGCGGCGCATATTGTCCACCACCCAGTCGTAGACAGCACGCGACTTTTCGAGCACAGTCTTCTTGCCCTTCGTTATTTCAGCCGCTATTTCCTTTACCCTCTTTTCAGAGTTTCCAAGATGGGAATTGTCGAGATAATGCTTAAGCTCCTCTGCGGGAAGTGGTAACTCTTTTTTGGGGAGATTCTTGGTAACGACTTCTTTTCGCTTGATCGTGAAGGTGTAAGTAAGTGTGCGCTCCCTCACCGGGGTTTTCCATTCTGCATAAAGCGCAGTTGCTCCGTCTTTCGGCTCCCTGTAGACTCCCATGTCCACATAATTACCGCTTACGGAAATCCCGGTAATGTCCTGGTTTCTGTCTGACATAGGGTACGGTATCCAGAGTTTCACATTCTTTGCATCTGCCGGTGCATTTAGGCTTACCTGAAAAATGACGGTACCCTGCCGCTCTCTGGCCGCTGCCTGATGGACAAGGCCGAATATGGTCAGAGCCACAATGAAAATTGAAAGCATACTTCTTCTGCTCATCGAAAACCTCCCGTAAAAGTGAATTGACTGAAATAATAAAGTTTAAGATATCTTATCTCTATAAGACAAATAGATAATTTCTATTTAACGAGATACATTTATAGGCTTGGCAACACATCAAAACGGTGACTTTACATGAAAAGCGAGGGCTTGCTACTTAGCGTCAGGAAAGCAGATATTCCAGGAACATTTTATATAAATGAGGCAGAGTCCGTTTCCGGTGGGTGATGATATAAAACTGCCGCTTCATGTCGGCGTCCTTAATCCTGATTTCTTTGAGCATACCGCAGGTCAGTTCATCCTTAACTGACCTGCGGGAAACTATCGAGATGCCCATCCCTTCTTTGACGGCCTGCTTGACAGCATCAGTCGAGCCGAATATGCCAACAATATTGAGATGCTGAAAATCGATCCCTTCTTTTTCGAGAATCTTCTCAAACTCCCTTCTTGTGCCTGAGCCCTGTTCCCTCATGACAATGGGTAAATTGACAAGATCCCTGATGCTAATGCTCTTTCTCAGATCAAATTTTCTGGAAGCAACCACAATCAGCTCATCATCAAGAAAAGGTTTATAGTCCACCTGTTTTGATTCGAGCTTGGCTCCTACGATACCGATCAGGAGGTCATCCCCGGCAACCTTGTCAATAATTGCGCGGGAATCAGAAACAACGACCTCAAAGAGGACAGAAGCATTCTTTTGCCTGAATGATGAGGTAAGACCGGGAAGGATGTATGTCCCGGGGATCGTGCTTGCACCGATAACGAGATGTCCGGAAAGGTCTTTTCTGAACTCTCCGAGAACATCCTTGAATCCCTCGACCCTTTCTATAACCTCCTGAGCCCTGGTGATGAGAACCGCGGCCTCCTTGGTAGGGATGATCTTTCTCGGGAGCCTGTCGAAGAGCCTGCACTTGAGTTCATCTTCAAAAGCTCTTATGTGATCGCTCACAGTAGGTTGTGTAAGGTGAAGCTCTTCAGCTGCTTTTGAAAAGCTCTTGTGTTTGTAGACCGAAGCAAAAACCTTAAGATGGTGTATATCCATTATGAAATTAAGAAACCTTCTCCTTCCGCGTGAGTTCCTTGCCATCAGAAGCAGTTTCGCTTAGTGCCTTTATCTTCCCCAGCACTACTGCCGTCTCCATCATGTTGAGAGACTTCCTGATAAGGTTAAACAGATAGCTCATAACCTTTCCGGGCGCCTTGTGCCCTACTTCGACGATTTTCTGTTCTATTTCCGTGAAGCCGGCGCCTTTAGTCATTGCGTCATAAATGACAGGCTCAAAGCCAGCTTCTCTTGCCGCTCCTGCAAGATAGACAAATGTCAACGGCACCCATCGGCCAGCCACTTCGACTACGCCGCAGTGATAAGGCGGGGTTATGAATAATATTCTATTGCGGCTCATAAAATACTCCTTTATAAAATTATTCTATGCTGCTTCCCTTGATAATTAGTTTCTGTTGCGGATAACACTGAAAACACTAAATGTCATTCTGAGCAAAGCGAAGAATCTCATGAACTCAACGAGTTGCGAGACCCTTCACTCCGTTCAGGGTGACAAATAACAGCTTCCGCAACAGACACTAATTAAGGAATTCACTAAGTTCCTCAAGGAACACCTTGCCCTCTTTTTCATCATCTGCTGAGAGCAGTTCAAATGAAAACTGTTTCCCCTCAAGTATAACCGAATAAAGATTGATTTTGTATCCTTCTTCAACATCAACTTCTTTTTCGCGCATCTTTATCGTATCAAAGTTATTAAGGGGATAGGCTCTGGCTCTTTTGAAAATAATCAACTTCTGAATTCTTTTTAACGTTGCTTCCGTTCTGTTTATCTCTATAGCAGTGCTTTTCGCTGAGATGGATAGAATCAGGAGGATAAGAAGAATCAAAGCAAGGAGTTCACCATAGGAGCTATGGCGAAAGATAAGAAATGCAGAAGATAAAGCAATAATCGCCAAGAGGGCTGCAATTTCTATTGCTTTTCCCGGGCGATCATGATGCGACCAGACATTGCTATCAATTGCTTTAATTCTTGCCATATTAAAGTATGATATTGTCATATTCGTTTTATAATGAAGTCAAATAACTAATTTCTATAATTAACCATGAAAGCATAGAATCAACCTATGCATTTTATATCCTCAATAAGCTTGTTTCTGCACTTTGAGCATAAATCCAATTAAATGATTTACTTGTTACTGCGTTACCCTTTGTGTTATTTTTAAATGTGTCCGGCAAGGTCGTTTCTGTAAATATCAGTGATAAAAAAGGCGTCAGGAAAGAGCCTGTCGAAGAGATCGTTCTAAAGGCCGACTATGGCATCGAGGGAGATGCCCATGCATCTTCAGAATGGCACAGGCAGGTCAGCCTGCTCGCAATAGAAAGTATAAGGAAGATGCAGGAAATGGGACTCGATGTCCATCCGGGCGACTTTGCAGAAAATATAACAACTGAAGGCGTAGACCTTGTCTCTCTCCCTCTCGGCACAAGTATAAGCATCGGGAATGAAGTCGTTGGAGAGGTAAGCCAGATCGGCAAAGAATGTCATACAAGATGTGCCATATACTATCAGGCTGGCGATTGCGTAATGCCGAAGGAAGGGATCTTTATAAAAGTTATCAGGGGCGGCAGAGTCAGGAAGGGAGACA
>JAKAKQ010000009.1 GCA_021813425.1 Nitrospirota bacterium | reverse complement strand
TGACCACTCCGGCCTTCGGCTTCCTCATCTCTCTGACTGAGATGATTCCAGTTGGACGCGGCGACGCGGCGACGCGGCGAAGAGGTGAGTTTTTCTCCGTATCTCCGTGTCTCCCATTCTCCGTGTCATTTTTCTCTTGATTAGCAATCGCCACTGCCTTTTCAATTATCTCTTTTTTCACTACAAGCGGTATAGCCCTTGTGCCTGCGACTGTCCGGCCTTTTTTCACTATCATATTGTTATGAAGTGTTGCACACATTACGTCACCGAGCATGTTGAATGCAAGGAGTGCATCTCTGTTTATTTTAAGGAGGCCATCTGCCACGGCAATAATATTTATCTTCCCTTCCTTAGGCTCCCCCTTTATCTTGACCCCTTCACCCATAAGGGCATTCGCAAGCGCATAGGCTGCGTCGTCTTCGTGCATCTCGTCCTCTGCAATATTCAGGACAAAGAGATTTTCCTTGCCGAGCCTCTGAAGATGACATACATCCTCTTTCCTGATGATATGCCCTTTCCTGAATGCCCGCTCTTTGAATTCACCAGGCATTATCTCTGTTATATCATGTGCAAGGACTGTTCCCACAGCCTCGGTTACGGAAATAAGCTCGGAAGCTCGGAAGCTCGGAAGCTCGGAGGTTTCCGAGTCTTGGACTTCCGCACTATCTTTTACTTCAGCGTTTCTGTTCTTCCCGGAGCGGGTCTCCGCGAAGGGTCGCTCCGACTGCTCTTTTCCTCTTTGAATATCACACATAGAAACCTCCTCTATAATTCTTTAGTATTGAATATTTGAATGAATCTCTCATCAACAAGCCCCTGGATACCCTTTTCAAGGGCTTCATATTTCTTTAAGAAATTTCGTGCATCTTGCGTAAGGGTTGCACCGCCGCCGTGTCTGCCACCAGTCTGCCGCTCAATAAGCTTTATGCCGAGTCTTTCTTCCATCGCCTTTATATATCCCCAGGCCTTTCTGTAGGATATGTTTATCTCTTTTGCAGCCTGGTTTATAGAGCCGTATTTGTCTATGGCCTCGAGCAGAAATCTCCTGCCCCTGCCGAATACCGGCTTGCCGTCAATCTCGATCCAGAGCTTTGATCTTATCTCCATATTCGCCTTTCAATGAATCTTCGCCTCTTTCCGTCATTCCCGTCCCGAAAGTATTCGGGATAAGCGGGAATCCAGACAAAAAACTGGATTCCCCCGTCACGCCGGAGAATGACGACTATAAGAGTTCGTTATGGAATATTTGCATAACGCATATCAAAAAATATCCATTCTGAGCTTTGTGTAATATCCCGATCCGGCACAAGCCCTGCATAATACCTTTCCATCTTTATATACCTCCCGAAGGTCCTGAACGTATTCGCCACAAGTATTGCATTTGACCCTTCTTAACGGTCTGCCGGGCATGTCTTCAGGGTTTATCTTAACGTCCACGTCCATCACATTAAAAAGCTCTTTATCAGGCATGATCTTGTATGCCTCAAGCTGGGCTGCATATTTATTCTCGGCTTCAGGAAAATATTCCTTTGCCTTCTGTCGTGACTCCTCCTTAGCAATAACCCTTACTGCCTTGCCGGTCCTGAGGTTCACAAACGTTGCTGCCATCTTCCCGTAGTCTATGAATTTCATAGTCCTGTGGCCAAGGCTGCATCCCGTGACAGACTGGACCGCATCCGTTGCGCATCTGTCCATTTCTACAAAGACGATGATGCACTTTCTGTCCTTGCCTTTAGGATCAGCGATACCGATCTCCCGAAGCCCGAGCATTGACATCTTCACTCCAAGCACCTGGCCGGGGCAGAGATGGCCGTGTATCCTTACGGACTCATCGAGAAGCGTCTCAAAATTCATTTTATTCATATCTCTTAAAAAACCCGGGAAGAATTTAAGCTGAACATAACAATTCTCTTTTAGCATTACTGAAGCTAAAAGGATTTTCACCTGAAAATCCTTTTTCTATCCTGACAGATTTTTTAATGCAAAAGCTTTCACACAGGCCGCAGCCGTTACAGAGAGAACTACTGAAAAACAAGTCTCTCCTGTCCTCATTGCCTTCTATTTTCAGAGCCCCTGTAGGACACATGCCGATACATGCAAAACAGTTATTGCAGTCTTCCGTGACGGTAACGAGGTAAAAATATTTTTTCAATAAGGTTTTATACTCTTCTTCCGGTAAAACCTTTATAATCCTGTTCAATAAGTCTCTCTTTAAAGGCAGTTTTTTTGCTGAATATGATTGCAGCTCTTCTCCGGAATCGTCATTGTCAAATAACCCTGCTGTATGCTTATAAGTCATATCTTTGATTGCCTTGAAAAATCCCCGACGGTCATATGCCATCTCCCGAAATTTCAGATCAGCTTTCTTATCTACAAATTTTATCCTGTTAGAAATCATAATGGAAGTCTTTGTTTCAATACTATTGATTCTTTTCTTAAGGACATCCACTATAAATCCGTTTCTGCAGTCCGCGCATCCTGTTAAATCGATCTGCAGAGTATTCCCAATAAAGACAGAAAGAGCTATTAAATGTTCCTCTGACAATGAACCGAAACAGGCAGTCTTTATATGACAGGCATTATTCTCCCTTGCAGCACAGCCCAGTACAGGAGATGAAACGGTTGAGAGGATTTTTCCGAGCCTGCCGATTAAGGAATAAAAATCAAGCCCCTCTATCTCAAAACAGTCTGACGGGCATGCTGACACGCACAGCATGCATTCTGAGCAGTTGTCCGTGAGGATATGCACATCTTCATCTATTGTTATCGCCCCTGAGCGGCAGATGCTTGTGCATTCTGAACACAAATTGCGGTTATAACGCATTCTCAGGCATCTTGAGCGGTCGGTCCCAATGCTCTTTGCGCTGTCCAGGAACCTTTCTGCGATCTTTTCTTTTAACATTGTTTAAACTTGCGCGTTTGCATTCAGGAGTTCCTCAGGGAGTATATCTCCGGGAAGAAAATTATTAATAAAAGCGAGAGTGCAGTCTGCAAGCGACCTGTAAAATCCGCTGTTTGCACCTTCCCTCATTTTGTTGCAAAAAGGCTGTATCCACTGTTTGAGAAATCTGTTTAAAAAAAGCTCCTGAACCTTTATAAAATTTAGCGCCGCGGCTATGTCGGACCTTTCAATGGCCTCTATCTCCCTGAATATCAGATAATGCATGAATTCAAGTTCTGCTGTTATGTGGTCAGGCAAATTCCTGAATTCTCTGTCTATAGAAAGACCTTGCTCCTCGTACATCTTTATGACCTCCATGGTAGAATCGCCCATGACCCTCCTTTCCCCGTCAAGATACACTGAACCGTACGGTGGAGCTAAAAGCTCATTCGGCCCGACAAAGAGTTTTGCATAATCTACATTAAGATCTACTTCGCCGGATATTAGAAATACCTTCTGCATTTCAGCGGCAAAGATTGAAGCCTCGGGAGAGACCTCTTTCAGCAATGATGCAAGATTTTCGAAAAGGCCCTCCTGAAGAAAAACTTCCTTCTCGGGCTGATAAAAACATGCTGACAGAAGTCTATAGCAGTCGCCTCTCTTTTTTTCACGGCAAACAAATTCTTTGATATCCATTGTCACCCCTTCCCTCACAATTGTCATTGCAAGCCCTTCGCTTGTCATTCAGAGCGGAGCGAAGAATCTCGTCTTTTTGCTCAGGACAGGCTCCGCAAAGCAATCTCGCTATGTTTAAGATTGCTTCGTCGCTATCGTCTCCCGCAATGACTTCACAAATCTAAGCTTTTTTG
Source organism: Nitrospirota bacterium (assembly GCA_021813425.1). GTDB lineage: Bacteria > Nitrospirota > Thermodesulfovibrionia > Thermodesulfovibrionales > UBA6898 > JAKAKQ01. The sequence continues at coordinate 4,948 of JAKAKQ010000009.1, read as the reverse complement.
GCTGAGGCCTTAAAGCCCCTTATGTAATAAACATTGGGCTGCGTGCCCTTTTCACCGGGTTTTAAAAGTTCACCTTTGTTGTTTTTCAGGCTGACCGCTTTGTGCTTTTTAATAAGCCGGCTTACTTCGCTGGCCGGGTCTGAAACGTCTCCGAAAATCCTTGCCTTTGCAGGACATGAGACAACACAATAAGGCAGCTCACCGTTGACTACCCTATGCTCGCAGAATATGCACTTTTCGACCTTGCCCTTTTCCCTCACGCTTGCATAGTCCGAATGCCTGTATATCGAGCGGTGCGGTGGCAAACTTCCAGCTTTCTTTGAAACATCGGCGCCTGACGAGGTGCATCCCGGGATAAGTTCCTTTGAATCTTTATAGAACGGGTGGACCTCGTCAGTAAAGTCATTAAAGCTTATGACGCTGTAGGCAGTCTTGCTCTTGTCAACATCCTCTGAACTGTAAGGACATGCCTTCTGACACAGGCGGCAACCGATGCACCTTTCCTCATTGTGGATCGTCATGCCGTTTTCGTGCTTGTGCATAGCCTTTGGCGTAACAGGACATGCCTTTACGCACGGCGCATCCGTACAGTGATTGCAGAGCACGGGCCTTGCTGTAAATTTCACATCAGGGAATTTGCCTTCTTCCTTCATGATAAAGTCAGCCCAGTTGAAGGTCTGCCCTTTAGTCCTGTCCTGGGTATTATTCTCTGTCTTGCAGGCCAACGCGCATGCGCCGCAACCCACACATTTCTGCAGATCTATGACCATTCCGTATTTAGGCATTTATTTTATCCTCCCTTCTCATATCTTTTCGATCTTCACGCCGGTAAATCCGCCGTTTCTTGCTGTAGAGCCGCTGAGGCGATCATAGTCGTCGGGCATGAGCTCGTTGTTATTGCCGCCCCTCGGCAGAAACTTATGGTAGTCTTTAGCCGCAACCTTCCCGTATGCCCAATGGCCCTGCCCGTAGCACTTAGCAATAGTGCCCGGCCTCACTCCTTCCCATAGCCGTGCTTTGGCCGTGATGCTGCCTGAAGGTGATGTGAGCTTCACAGTGTCACCATCTTTCAGTCCAAGTTTTTTTGCATCCAATGGATTTATCTTTACAACGTCTTCCCAGCTTACGTCTCCTACATCAACTTTCTTGAACTCCTGATACCAGGTTGTGTTCTGACTCCTCCCCTCACGGTTAAGCCTTGATTTGTAATCGATAAAGGTGAAGGGATATTCTTTCACATCACCCCATCTCTTTGGTGCCTCGTAGTGCGGGACAAAGGCCAATTCGCCCCTGGCTTCGTAGCCGCTTGCCTGAAGGATGTCGTCAATGGTGGTCTTGTGCTTTTCGGCATGCTCGGCAAAGGCCTTTTTCAAGGTTTCGCTGTAGAACTCAAACTTTTTGGTCTCGGTCTTGAACTTGCCCTCGAACTTTTTGGTCTCTGCGTTCATCTTACCCCAGTTCTTTTTGTACGCATAGATCTCGGAGTTGTAGACACCCTTCTTTTTGAACTCCTCCCAACCGGCGATCTGGTCGCCCTTCATTTTCTCCTTGCCGTTCCAGACCTTGTGGGATGAAATCTTGGCTGCGATTTCAGCGAACTCGGAGGCATTTGAAGGCTTCTTCCTGGTTTCGGGATCCTCGAAGGAGGCGTAATAGTCGTACAGGTTGGCAAAGCCCCTGGCCTTCAGCTTCTCTGCCAACAGCCACATCACCTCGGTCTCTTCCGCTTTGACCTGCCATAGGGTCTTGCCTGCAGGCTGCTGGATCGACATGTGGCCGTGCAGGTTGGCCATGTTAGTGATGATAGAAAATTTCTCAGTAGGGGCGAAGGTGGCCGGCAATACGATGTCGGCAAACTGGGTCATCTCAGAGGCATTGGTGACCATGTGGACGAAGAAGGGGACCTTGGCCATGGCCTTTTCCCAACGCTGGGCGCCGGTGCAGGAGAAGCTGAAGTTGCTCCATGAGCTGAGGAAGACCTTGACTGCACCCGGGTCCTTCAGCATGCCGTTGGCCACATTGTTTGTAACCACGCCGCTGCCAGGCTTACCGCTCATCATGGCAGGCATATCCTTGGCGCCGCGCCCGTCAAGCTTTTTCCCTTTGCCTGACTTCTTGGCAAGCTCGTCAATAAATTTATCGCTGATCTCCGGGAACTTCGCAGTCGGAGCACTGGAACTCTGGAAGACACCCCCCTCTGTTTCAATAGAGCCGAGAATGCCGTTTAAGGCATAGACCGCCATTGCAGCATAGGTACCCCTCGGGGTCATGGCAACCCCTGGGCCCATATAGACGGCACAGGCAGAGCCTCCCTTGCCCATGAGACGGGCCACACGGACGATCTGGTCTGCCGGGATCAGGGTCTTTTTGGCAGCCCAGGCCGGGGTCTTGTCTTTCAGCTCTATATTCCACCACTTGACTATGCCGTGGGTCTGTTTCTCTTCAAAGGCGGCCTCATCGACCGTGGCGCCGGCCTTGAAGAGGTTCTTGCCATCCTTGAAATCGCCGACGAACTCCCTGCTCCACATCCCCTCGGTCATGATGACATGAGCAATGGCAGATGCCAGGGCGCCGTCTTCCCCAGGCTTTATGGGAAGCCATTCGCTGGCCTTGGCGGCCGAGGCTGAGAGGCGCGGATCAACAGCGATGACCGCGCCGTGATCGAAGATGTCTCCAAATTTGCTTATGGTATTAGGTACCTGACGGTTGGAACTAAGCGGGTCGCAGCCCCAGATAACCAGGCACTTGGTCCTGGCAAGGTCATAGTCGCGGTACCCGAAAAAGCCTTGTGTGTAGCCGGGCCCCATTTTCTCAGCCTCGGCGCAGATGGCGCTGTGAGAGAAGTAGTTGGGGGTGCCGAAGATCTTTGGCAGTGTTCCATAGAGCAGGTCTGTTGAGGTGGGGGAGTAACGGCCGCGCATGTACATAAACTTCTCCGGCTCGTTGGCTTTGCGCAGCTCCATCATCTTGTCGGCAACAGCATCCAGTGCCTCGTCCCATGAGATCGGGACGAACTTGGGATCAATGCCTCGCCCCTTTTCAGGATTGGTACGTTTCATGGGAACCTTTATACGGTCAGGATCATAGGCCTGTTGGAGCATCATATGGCCGCGCGGGCAGACGTAACCACTGTTGGCCTTGCTATGCTGGTTGCCGCGCACCTTGACTGCCCGTTCCTCCTGAACAAAGAACTCTACCGGACACCAGGCGGTGCAACCCTGGCAGGTTGACGGAATCCATTTACCTGCGCCTGTGCTGCCGCTCACTTTTTCGCCTGCAAGCGGAGCGGGCTTTGCGGCAAATGCATTGAGCGAAGGTCCGGTTAAAGCCATTGCTGCACTGGCTGCCATGCCTGCCTTGAGAAAGTCTCTTCTCTTAATCTTCATTCTCTTTCCTCCTTTTTTTTATTTTTACGAATAATTTAATCTGTCCCTAATCTATATTAAGTAACCACGATATACTGCTGTGCCACGAAGTAAAATATCCTATCCTATTTTTCGATTCTCTCTGCCGGGTTATTATCGGTCAGCGCCTTTTTAAAGCCCGATATCGCTCCGCCTATACTCTTGCCAAGCTGAGGGAGTTTTGATGGGCCGAACAAAAGAACGGCTATAATTATCATTATCGCTATCTCCGGTAGTCCTAAACCAAACACGAGATCACCCCAGTTTTAAAATAAATTCTATCAACTCCAATACCCTTTGTATATTTAAAAAAATCATAATCAAACTTTACCTGGCATTCTTTGCATTCTTCTGCAACTTTTTTGCCAAATCTAACTATTTGAAATTTAAAGGAAATTTTTCTGATGGTGTTACGAAAAAGAAACGGATTATAAAAAAAGAAGGGATATCCATTTGATTTTAATTAACATTTTACTGGAGAACAGAAAAAATGGCTTTGTTACGATTATGTAACGCTTTTCGGCTGTGTTATCTATTGAATCCCATAGACATTCATCTTATCCCATAGAGTTTTCCTGCTTATGCCGAGCATTTCTGCTGCCCTGGTCTTGTTTCCCTGTGTAGTCTTCAGTACCCTGATGATATGGCCTTTTTCAGCATCAGCTGCGATATCGGAAAGAAACAGGCTTTTTGTTTTCTTCTCACCGGTTGCGATAAAGGAAGGCAATTCATCCTTATCGATCACCCGGGATACGGAAAGGGTGACGCATCTTTCGATAATATTTTCCAGTTCCCTGACATTGCCGGGATAATCATAGGCAAGAAGCATCTCAACAGAGCCTTTTGAGAAACGGACATTCTTTGAAAGCTTGTTCCTGTATTTGTCCATAAAGAACTCTATGAGATTGGGAATGTCCTCCCTCCTCTCCCGCAACGGCGGGAGGTTTATCGGAATAACATTGAGACGGTAATAGAGGTCTTCCCTGAAACGTCCGGCTTTCACTTCTTTTTCAAGGTCTTTATTGGTTGCGGCTATGATCCTTACATCAGTATTCAGGGTCACAGTTCCTCCTATCCTTTCAAACTGCCTTTCCTGTATGACCCTAAGGATTTTAGACTGCGTAGAAAGCGGAAGATCGCCGATCTCGTCAAGGAAAATGGTCCCGCAGTGGGCAAGCTCGAACCTGCCGGGTTTTCTCCTGACGGCGCCCGTAAATGCCCCTTTTTCATGTCCAAACAGCTCGCTTTCAATAAGCCCTTCGGGCAAGGCAGCACAATTGACTTTTATAAGAGGCTTATCTCTACGTTTGCTCTGGTAATGGATAGTGGTAGCGATAAGTTCTTTGCCTGTTCCGCTTTCGCCGAGTATAAGGACTGTTGAATCCGAAGCAGAAACTTTTTCGATGAGCGAAAATACTCTTTTCATCTCTGCACTTTCGCCGATGATGTTTGGTCCGCGGTAGCATTTATTGAGATCCTGCTTAAGTCTTATGTTTTCTTCCTTCAGCCTCTTTATTTCGAGTGCCCGTTCAATGAGCAGAAGG
>JAKAKQ010000253.1 GCA_021813425.1 Nitrospirota bacterium | reverse complement strand
GTCACTGAGCCCGTGCTGAGACCTATAAGGAGACTTATAGGTTACAGGCTCGGCCCGATAGATATTTCTCCAATATTGGTAATTCTTGCTATTATATTCATTCAGAGGTTTCTGATAACTTCACTGATTGAGATCGGCTATAAAATAAAAGGAGGTGCTGTTATATGAGAATTACGCCTATGGATATTCAGCAGAAACAGTTCCCTATGAAATTCAGGGGATTCGATGTTGAAGAGGTATATGCATTTCTTGAGGTCGTAAGGGAAGAGATGGAGGATCTGCTCAGGGAGAATGCAAATCTTAAAGAGAACGTGCAGAGGTCTGAGAATCATATTAAAGAATACAAGGACATGGAGACTACATTAAGAGAGACCCTTATGACTGCCCAGCAGATGGTTGAAGATTACAAAACCAATGCAAGAAAAGAGGCGGAACTGCTGTTAAAGGAGGCGGAACTCAGGGCCGACAATATGATCAAGGAGTCTCAGGAAAAAGTAATAAAGATACATGAGGATATAGTTGATCTCAAGGGTATCAGAAGGCATTTCAAGGAAGAGCTCAAGAGGCTCATAGAAAGCCACCTCAGAATGCTTGCGCATGATAATGACAGGGATGCGGAAGAAAAGGATGTGGCTTAATTGTGAGTTCAGACGGGCGATATAAAGCGCTTAAGGGGATGCAGGATATCCTGCCGCCTGATATTTATATCTGGCAGAAGGTGGAGAATGCTGCCAGGGAGATTTTTTCTTCATACGGTTTTAAGGAAATAAGGCCGCCGGTAGTTGAATCAACAGACATATTTGTAAGAAGCATAGGCGAAAATACGGATATAGTTGAGAAGGAGATGTATACTTTCAATGATAAGGCGGAACGGAGTATTACCTTAAGACCGGAGGGAACGGCTTCTGTTGTAAGGTGTTATGTTGAAAATCATCTTTATAACCTTCCTTCTCCGCAGAAATATTATTACTCGGGCCCCATGTTCAGATACGAGAGACCCCAATCAGGAAGATTCAGGCAGTTCTATCAGATAGGCGTTGAATCCTTCGGCTCACCTCACCCGGCCATGGATGCGGACATTATCTCAATGTTGAGGCATTTCCTTTTAAGACTCGGCCTTAAGGAGGTTAAGTTCCAGGTCAATTCCATAGGCTGTGAAAGATGCAGGCCGGATTATAAGGAATCTCTTCTCGCTTTTTTTTCCGACAGGCTCGGCAATCTCTGCCCTGACTGCAGGAGGAGATACGGCATTAACCCTCTGAGGATTCTTGACTGCAAGGTTGAAAGGTGCATTGAGATGAGAGCCGATGCCCCCAGGATCACTGATTCCCTCTGTCATGATTGCAGAACTCATTTTGACAGATTGCTGTCTTTACTCGGAATACTCAAGGTCGAATATATTGTCAATCCCGACATGGTAAGAGGGCTGGACTATTACACCCGTACGACATTTGAGGTAACGAGCGAGAGCCTTGGTTCTCAGAATGCTGTGGCAGCCGGCGGAAGGTACGACAGGCTTGTAAAGGAATTTGGCGGTCCTGAAACCCCTGCAATAGGTTTTGCTGTCGGGATGGAGAGGATAGTCGAATTATTGAAGAAATCGGTCAGGCATGAATATCCGGCGCCCAACCTGTTTATTGCAAATATCGGCGATCCGGCCGGTAAAAAAAGTATTTTAATAGCCGATGAACTCAGGAATAAAGGGTTATGGATTGAACTCGGGGATAATGAGACCTCGCTAAAAAGCCAGATGAGAAGGGCGGACAAGCTGTCAGCAGAATATGTTTTTATAATAGGAGATGACGAGATTAACTCGGGAAAATTAAAGTGGAAGAGACTTTCCGATTCAACGAACGGCGAAATATCATTATCAGAGATAAGCAGTTTTTTTATTAATAAATAATGAATCAATCGGTGCTGTCTTAATAATATCGGTAATATGTATTTTATGGTAAACTTATACAATAAATATGAAAATAAAAGATTATATCCCCGGACTGGTTATTGCTTTGGTTATTGCGGTCATCTCTTATTACATTTCAACATTACATGCATCTTTTGACTCACTGGCGATCTCAATAATAATCGGGATGTTCTTCGGCAACTTTCTTGGAGAAAAAGAATATTTTAGGAACGGAATCGAAGCTGCAATAAAGATTTTCCTGCCTGTAGGCATCGCTTTTTACGGCACGCAACTCTCATTGAAAGGACTTAACCCGGGAATGATATTGACCATATTCCTGATTTTTTCAGCCCTGTTCGGGATAACCCTGATTGTATCAAAGATTTTCAATCTCGGAAGAAAAATCTCGATACTCCTTGCCTCAGGCCTTGCCGTATGCGGGGCATCTGCAATAGCGGTCATTTCTCCGCTTATCGGTGCAAAACGGGAGGACACCTCGATATCATTGATATCCGTTATGATGCTGGGTCTGACAGGAATGATTTTTTATCCTATTTTATACGATCTTCTTTCTCTTACCAAAAATGAATTTAACTTTCTGGCAGGGACAACACTGCCCATGCTCGGGCAGGTGAGGGTTGCAGCCGGAAGTGTCTGCCCTGAATGCGTGGATGCCGCAATTAAAATAAAGCTGATTAGAATATCTTTCCTTTTTTTCCTTGTTACAACAGCCATTTTTATTTCCGGGAAAGAAGAAAAGAAGATAAAGGTGCCATGGTTCATAATCGTTTTTATATTCTTTGCCTTATTCGGCAATTTTACAAAATTACTTCTGCCTTTATCGGACTATTTCAGGTACATAAGCAGCTTTTCACTGACAACCGCTCTTGTCGCGATCGGATTTTCAGTCGAGCTCGACTCTATCATCGAGAAAGGCATAACTCCTTTTGTGACTATATTTATCTCATGGACTGTTGTAATAATGATGATTTATATCGTTAAGAGCTTATTCTGATGTTCAAGACAAAGATCATATACAGGCTTATCTCGGTATTTCTCATATTCGCAGTAATGATAATAGTTCCATATTCGTTCACGATACTGAAACAGGTAACCAAGATGATCGGTGAAGAGGAAGCCGTGCATCCGCCTGTGGATGAGGAATACGCAAAACTCCACAAAGAGTTTACATCCAGGCTCTTTGAACAGATGCTCCCTTACATTATCTACATACTGATAATGGCCCTGATTTTATCGATATTCTTTATGAGAAAGATGCTGATTTCATTGAAGGAACTGCAGAGGGGTTCACAGGCGCTCAAGGACGGAAACCTTAATACCAAACTTGAAATAATTTCCGATGACGAGCTTGGCGATGTTACAAGGGCATTTAACGAGATGGCAGCTTCTCTGAGAGAAAAGACACTCGAGCTGCAGAAGAAGGACACATATGTAAACGCAATGCTCGACCCCCTCTGGGTTGTTGACGAGCATAATAACATTGTGGACGTGAACCCTGCGTTTACAAGGCTCTTTGGTCATATGAAAGAGGATGTGGCAGGCGCATCGATCTATGATTTCTTTGACGAGAAAAATGCGGCGATAATGCGAAAACAGCTCGAGGAAAAAAGAGAAAAGGGGATCGCCTCGATTTACGAAATAAGTATTTATACAAAGGAAGGCTCTCAGATACCGGTTCTCATCAGCGGCGCTCCCATTTATTCCGGCGAAAGGATAATAGGGAAAATAGGCATTTTAAAGGATTTCAGGGAACAGGTAGAACTCAGGAACGCTTTACGGGAGTCGAGGGATTACATAGAGACTATCATGGACAGCATAGAAGACGAACTTATCGTGGTGGACAGGGAATACAGAATTGTAAAGGCCAACAAAGTTGCAAAGACGAAAACAAAAGGTCCGATAATAGGGCAGTTCTGCCATGTTGTATCTCATGGGATCAATCGGCCATGCTGGGCAGAGGGGCACGAATGTCCTGCCCAGACCGTGTTCCTGACAGGAAAAAATATAAGGATTACCCATCAGCATATTTCACCATCGGGAGGAAGGAGATTTCATGAGATAGTGGCAAGCCCTATAAAAGATTCTGCAGGGAATGTTTTGAATGTTATAGAACTCCTCAGAGATGTTACGGAAAGGATGGAGCATGAGGAGGAGATTTTTCAGAAGAACAGGGAACTCATAGCATTGAACAGCGTAGCAGGTCTTCTCAACAGCTCCCTGAAACCCGATGAGATATTCATAAAGGTCCTGGATAAAATGCTCACAATGATGAACATGGACGGAGGCGGGGTTTTCTTTCTTGATGAGGTCAATAAGGAGATGATATGCCGGTATCACAGGGGGATATCCGATGAATATATAAAGATGTTGGGCAGGATAAGGCTCGGCGAGGATATCCCGGGGAAGGTTGCAGTCACAGGACAGATCATGACATCATCTGATGTCTCGAAGGACCACAGGGTCGAAAGGTCGGTGATCAAACATTCGGGCATGAGGGCTTACTGCTGTGTTCCCGTAAGGGGAAAGGAAAGGGTCATAGGGGTGATATGCCTTTTCAGTTTCAAGGTGCACGTCTTTACAATGGAAGAGGAGAACATCCTTAATTCGATTGGGGAAATGACAGGTATCGCACTGGAAAATATAAGGCTTTATGAAAAGATGCGTGAACTGTATGAATATCAGCGGAAACGGAGGGAGGAAGAGCACGAACAGCTGCTTTCCATGTCAACTAAGTTAGGTTCGTCGATTGAGCTGAAAGAGGTCATGGAACAGGTGCTCGAGCTTATAAGGAAAATATTCAGGGCCGATTTTGCCTGGCTGCTTGTAGATGACAGTGAGGGCAACCTGGTATTGAAGACCGCTATACCTGTTAAGGGAAAGGGAGAAGATATCGTTTACCAGAAAGGGATAAGCTCGATCGAGGGTTATGCAGTAGAAAAGAAGGCGCCTACAGTAATCCAGAATCTCAAAACGGAAGACAAGTTTTATATCTCTCCCGAACTGGCCGGACCGTCTTATCAAACAGCGATAGCTGTCCCTATGTTCATAGGTTTGAAACCGGTCGGCGTTTATACGCTTTATTATCTCGGTACAAGGGATTTCAAGGAAGAAGAGATCCATTTCCTCGAGATAATAGCCAACATCCTTGTCGTATCCATAGAGAGGTCGGATTTATATACAAAGTCTATTATGGAAAAGGGTCTTGCAGATACTATTCTGCAGAGTGTTGCAGATGGTATAATCAGTGTCAATAACAGTGGAAGGGTGATATCCATAAACAGGGCCTTCGAAAGGATCTCGGATATTTCTGCTGCTGACGCGGTAGGGCTGACACTTTGTGATATATTCAGATATGCCGATGAGAATATCGAATTCAGGTTTTTGCTCGGAGAATGCCTTGAATCCGCCCTGACAGGAAACAGGGCAAGCAGGGAAGGGTTGCTTTTAACGGCACATGGCAGAAGGATGTCGGTTTTGATAAACAGCGACCCCGTATTCGATGCAAATGGGAATATAACAGGCGCTGTAAATCTCCTGAGGGATATAAGCAGGGAAAAAGAGATAGACAGGATGAAGACCGAACTTATAAGATCTGTTTCTCATGAATTCAGGACGCCTCTTTCCGCCATAGTGGGCATGACCGAAATGATAATCGATGGCGATCTGAAGGATGATAAGGTCAGAAAATACCTCGATACGATCCTGAGCGAGGGCATAAGACTGACAAATATGGTATCGGAACTGCTAAGTATTGCAAGGATAGAGAGCGGTAAGGAGAGCCTCAAGTTTGAAATTGTAGATATGGACGCTGTTATTAACAGCGTGAAGGAATCGCTTTCTGCGCTAATAGCAAAGAAGAAGGCAGTTATTAAATACAACATTAATGGAGATGGAGATTTCATCGGTGATGAAGAAAAGATAAAGCAGCTTCTGATGAACTTTATGGACAATTCGTTGACATTTTCTGAAGAAGGGTGCATTATCGAAATAAAGGCCAGAAAAAAGAACGGGGACCTTGAAATTATAATATCGGATAATGGATGGGGTATCCCTGATGAGGACATGCCGCATCTTACAGAAAGGTTCTACCGTGGAAAGCATGGTGAGAAGATCAAAGGGACAGGGCTTGGGCTTTCCCTCTGTAACGAGATAGTCAGGATGCACGGCGGGAAAATGGATATAAAGAGCAGGCTCGGGGAGGGCACAGAAATATCAGTAAAATTTCCATCCAGGAGCAAAAATGAGTAAAGTCATAATAATTGATGATGAGCCTTTTATACTTATGATGATTGAGGACAAACTTAAAAAGGCAAATATCGATGTAGTAACTCTCAGAGAGAGCAAAAACGCCGTAGAAATTATAAAGAAAGAGATGCCCGACCTCATCATACTTGACTGGATGATGCCTGAACTGAGCGGCATCGAGCTCTGCAGGATTCTGAAAAAAGATCCGGACCTCCTTAATATCCCTATTTTCATGCTCACTGCAAAAGGACAGGATTCCGACGAGCAGCTCGGACTAAAGTGCGGTGTTGTAAGATATATAACAAAGCCTTTCAGTCCGAAATCACTTCTTGAGATGGTGCAGGAAACGCTTGGAAAAGATAAATACTGAGAATGACCTGTCACTGACAATTCAGGAGCTCAGCAATGCCTATGAGGAATTATCCCTGCTCTACAGGATATCAGAGGTTTTTTCATTTCTGAGCGTTGATGAAATCTGTTCGAGGATTGTAAGTGAAGCCGTAACCACAATTGGCGTTAAAACGGCAGCCGTGCTTTTTCTTGATGAAGATGGCACTAAACTTTGTACAGAGACCGGCATAGGCAGCTGGGACAAAAAAAGGGAATTTATCAGAGACAGCGGCATCCTCTGGAAATCTATCGATTCAAAAAGACCTTCAGCCTTCTGTAAATTGAAAGAGACGGAACATAGAGATTACCTTCCAGGTCTTTCTTCTCTTATGGTATGCCCGATTGTGGGCAAGTTAAAGACGCTTGGCGCTGTTGTCGTTGCCGACAAGGAGTCCGAAGAAGAATTTTATTCCAAGGATTCAAAACTACTTATGACAATAGCAGCACAGGCAGGTCTTGCCATAGAGAACGCCTTTCTTTACAACGAACTTGAGGCCTTGCTTATCGGCGCAATAAGGTCTCTTGTAAAGGCCCTTGAGGCATCGTCACAATGGACAGCAGGTCATACCGAGCGCGTTACAGAATATGCTGTTGGTATAGGCAGGGTTATGGGTCTCGAAAGTGAAACTGTAGAGAAACTGAAAATAAGCGCCCTTTTGCATGATATAGGCAAGATTGCTACACCGAAAGAGATCCTGAACAAAAACTGCAAACTTGACGAATTAGAATGGATAGAGATAAAAAAGCATCCTGGATTGGGGGCGGAGATACTCGAGGAACTGAAGCAATTCAAGGATATAATCCTGACTATAAAATATCATCATGAACACTGGGACGGTGAAAGGGGAATTTTCGGCCTGAAAGAGGAGGAGATACCTTTTATGGCCAGGATACTTGCTGTTGCAGATACATTTGATGCGCTGACATCCGACAGACCCTACAGAAAAAGAAAATCAAAAGAAGACGCTATTAAAGAGATAGTCTCCTGTACAGGGACACAGTTCGACCCCGAAGTTGTAGCGTCTTTCCTTAAATGGGCCGAGCATTTCAGCCTACAACATTGAATTTGCGGACCCTGAATTTTACGCCGAGCCTTTCAGCAATCTCCCTGCACTTTTCGACATCAACCCCTTCAAGTTCAACAACTGTAACCTGCACATCAGGGATGCTGTCTTTTGCCTGTTTTATGAATCTGATTACTTCGTTATAGGCGTTCCTGTAAATCGGCCTGCATATTTTGTTGTATGTCGTCTCATCATGTGCATCGAGGCTTACAGAGATGCTGTCGACAATGCCTTTTATCTCCGGCATGATATCTCTTTTGTGTATAAGGTTGGCATGGCCATTCGTATTGATCCTTACCCTGCCGTTGTTTTCTTTTATCCACCTTGAGATATTTTTTACAACATCGAGGCGCTGCAGGGGTTCGCCATAGCCGCAAAATACTATTTCCTTATAAGCTGAGGGGTCGCCTATCTCTTTTTTTATCTCATCCTCTTTTGGTTCATGGCTGAGCCTGAGTCTGTGTCCTTTGACATAGTCACTGTGGAATTTTACACAAAAGGAACATTTATTGGTGCAGCGATTGGTTATATTCAGGTAGAGACTGTCTCTTATCCTGTATGCGATTTCAGCTTCTTTCGGCATTGTGCCTATCCTGAAAAGGCGTTTTGCATTAAGTGTGGTAATCCGAGCCATGTCCTCGAAGCTTATGCCTCTTAACCCTGCTATATGCCTTACAGTGTTCAGAATATATGACGGCTCATTGCGCCTTCCCCTGAACGGTTCAGGAGATAAATATGGAGCGTCTGTTTCAACAAGGATATAGTCATCAGGGACAGCGCGCGCAATCTCTTTGAGCTGGGAAGCCTTTTTGAATGTTACCGGTCCCGCAAAAGAAATATACAGGCCTATTGACATAGCCTGTTCTGCCATGTCCATATCACCGGAGAAACAGTGCAGCACACCCCTGTTTATATCCGCTTCTCTAAGTATTTTGACAGTGTCCTGTTTTGCCTCCCTGCTGTGTATTATTACCGGGAGGTCCGTTTCTTTTGCAAGATGGAGATGCCTTATGAAGACCTCCTGCTGGGTTATCCGCGGAGAATTGTCATAATGATAGTCAAGGCCGGTCTCCCCTATTGCTATGACCTTACCCCCCCTTGCC
>JAKAKQ010000107.1 GCA_021813425.1 Nitrospirota bacterium | reverse complement strand
AAACAAATTTAATTTTATTTTGGACATTAATGTGTATTAATATAATCTGATTTTAAATTACAGATAATTCAGGGGGGAAGAAATGAGCATAAGAGAAAATATCTACCAGGTTGTTGATCTGATAACGCCATCACACATTCTTGTAAGCGTATTTGACAAGAACGGCCTTGACGGACTGTTAAAGGGAATTCTGGAAGTTAATCCTGACGCAAGGTTCTACTCAACAGGCGGAACAGGAAAAAAGATCATTGAGATATTAGGTGTAAACTCGTCAAAGAACTATACCTCTGTTGAAGATTTTACCGGTGCGCCTGAAATGGAAGGAGGTCTTGTCAAGACACTCCACCCCAAGATACACGCAGGCCTTCTTGCAGAGAGGGGAAATCCTGCCCATGAGGAATATCTCTACAAAACGCTTGCACTAATGGGGGGCAAACCCGGCGTGTACTTCGATGTCTTCGTGGGAAATCTGTATCCCTTTACTGATGTTGTTTCAAAAGAAGGGACGACCTCCGAAACCGCAAGGGTCAATATCGATATAGGCGGCCCTGCAATGACAATGGCCTCTGCAAAGAACTGGCACAGCATCGCTGCGCTGACCTTATCTTCCCAGTACCCTGATTTTATAAAGTCTCTTAAGAACAATAACGGAAAGATCAGCCTTGAACTCCGGTTCAATCTTGCAAGGCAGGCGATGAAGGCCATCGGTGAATATAGGACGGCAATAGGGAATTACTTCTACAGGCTCGATTATATAAAAGACGTTAAACCTTTTCTGAATATTAAATAGAGTCTGTCCACAAACTGGCATTTCCATAAAAAGTCGTCATTCCCGTGAACACGGGAATCCAGTGTTTTCACTTCCCTGTTACGTGATCACAGCCTATCCGTTAAACACAGTTTCTTCTTGATATCCGTATGTACAAAATCGAAGGACATAGGTTACAATTTATGAGAAAAATTGCAGTATAACTTATCAAGTGTCAGAGAGGGGGTGCTTTGGCAAAGAAGTCTCGGAAGAAAGAAGAAGATATAGAAGCCTACCGGCATGAAGCTGAAACCCATAAGAATGCCATCCCTGTCGGCCTTGTCTTTTATGACACGTCAAAGCCACAGCCGAAAAAATATGATTACGGTCCACACCTTGACCCCGTTAGAAAGCAAACCACACAATTTACCCCGATTAAAGATAAATCTCCAATGGAGTTTATGGCAGAGTACAGAAAATATGTTTGTGTGGGGTTGCAAGCCTTGTCCAAACTTTCTAACGGGGTTGACCCGCAACTGATTTGGTCAGGGAAGAAAGAGCATACCTTTACCTTCTTTGAAGTCCCTACCGTATCACTTCATATACACGAGAGAATAGCGCCGGAAGAAAAGACAGAGCTGTTTGCAGTGAGATGGAGTGTTGTTTAACACATGACTGAATCGGACAAAATAGAGATGCTTATTCGTGAAGGTGAAGGACTCACAATTGAGTTTAAGGAGAGCTACACTTCAAAAATTGATCGAGATATTGTCGCTTTTGCAAATTCAAAAGGAGGGCTGTTGCTTCTCGGGGTTGCTGATAAGGGGAAGGTTGTCGGTGAGAAGCTGACCAATAAAATGAAGGCAGAAATAAATACCATCGCCCGAAATTGCGACCCGTCAATTTACATAAAGAAGATATCTCAGTCTGGGAATATTGTTGTTGTTGAGGTTGCCGAAGGAGATGAAAAGCCCTACGGTTCATCCTCCGGTTATTACAGGAGGCTTGACGCAGTAACACAGAAGATGACACAGCGGGAGGTACGCTCTTTTTTCCGTGAAACTGATGATATTTCTTTTGAGGATATCCGTTGCAGAGATTTAAGCCTTAAGGATATTTCACTTAAGAAGATTAAATCATTTCTGCAGGAAACTAATATGTCTTATAAGATCAGCAAGGCAAATCTTGCCTCCTTTCTCACAAGTCTGAATATTTACACAAAAGACAAAATCAACAATGCAGGGGCGTTAATGTTTGCTTCCAAAGTTGAAAAGTTCATCCCTCATGCGGAGAGCATCTTTGCCTCTTTTAAAGGAACGGATAAAACAAATATTTACGACAGGCATGATGTGAAGGATGATCTTTTAATCCAGCTTAATGAAGCTATTTCATTTTTAAAGAAACATTTGAACGTCCGCAGTGAAATTCGGGGTTTTGACCGGTTTGATATTTATGAAATTCCGTTAGACGCCTTGCGGGAAGCGGTTGTTAATGCGATAGTCCACAGGAATTATGCGATTAAAGGAACAAGTATATATGTAAGGGTTTTTGATGACCGTGTAGAGATAGAAAATCCCGGGGGACTGGCAGACGGAATCGTTAAACGGGACTTTGGCAAATAGTCAGTGAGGAGAAATCCGATTATTGCCGACTTGTTTCATCGTATGGGCAAAGTTGAGCGAATGGGTACAGGTATTGAACGTATGAGAGAGCTTATGCATGAAGCAGGTTTAAAAGAACCTGTGTTTGAAATGGATTCATTCTTCAGGGTCACTTTTTATCGCGATCCTCGGTATTCTCTTAAAGCGGATAGATTGGGTGAAAAGGGGGTAGAAAGGTCGGAGAAAAAGGTCGGAGAAAAAGTCGGTGAAGGGTCGGGGAAAAGGTTGGCAGATGGGTTGGCAGAAAAGTTGGTAGAAAAGTTGGCAGAAAGTCAGAAGAGAATTTTAAAATTAACAAAAGAGAATCCCTATATTTCTAAAAATGAATTATCTAAAAAAATCGGGATCAGTACAACTGCTATTGACAAGAATATTACGAAATTGAAGAAAGAAGGATTGCTTAAACGTATCGGCCCCGATAAAGGCGGGCATTGGGAAGTGGTGGAGAAATGAAGAGCGTGAAAAAAGAATGCTCGAAATGGAACTTAACCTGTTAAAATCAAAGGGGAAAAAAGAAGAGAGAAGAATTAATATGGTAAAGAGGGAAAAGAAGGAAGAAGATGTAGAAGCCTATTGGCATGAAGCTGTGACGCGGAAAAATGCTGTGCCTGTAGGTCTTGCTTCTTACGACACATCAAAGCCGAAGAAATATGAATATCACTCGCATTTTTGATAACATACATCGTTTTAGTCTAAGAAGGGGAAAAAATGGACGGAGAGTCAATAGATATTAGGCAGGACAAACTGCAAAGGCTGAAAGAGCTTTTTCCTGAACTCTTTGCCGAGAACCAACTGGATTGGGAAAAGCTGAAGGCGGCTTTTGGCGATGATATCAATTTTGCCAATGAGCGTTATGTATTGAATTGGGCAGGCAAATCCGATGCCTTTAAGATATTGCAGCAGCCCACCACAGCCACCTTGAAACCCGCGCCAGAAGAATCCGTTAACTTTGATACAACCGAAAACCTCTTTATTGAAGGTGAAAACCTGGAAGTCCTCAAAGTCCTCCAAAAAGCTTATTACGGCAAAGTAAAGTGTATTGATATAGACCCACCTTACAACACAGGCAGCGACAGCTTTATATATCCCGATAAATTCAGCGAGAAGAAAGAAGATTACCTGAAACGCATCGGCGACAAGGATGAAGAAGGTTTTCTGATGAAAGAAGGCCTGTTCCGCAAGAACAGCAAAGACAGCGGCCACTATCACAGCAACTGGCTCAGTATGATGTATCCCCGTCTGTTCCTTGCCAAAAACCTTCTGCGTGATGACGGTGTCATCTTCGTTCACATTGATGATAATGAGGTTCACAATCTTCGGATGGTGATGAATGAAATATTTGGTGAAGAGAATTTTTTTGCTCAAGTCATCGTAAGATCAAACAGCAGAGGACAAACCTATAAGCAAATAGCCAAGACGCACGAATACATATTGATATACACCAAGAATTTTGAAAGCGAGCTAAACGAATTAGAAAAAGATGAAGCGAACAATGATTTAAACCGCAGCGACAATATTGGTAATTTTAACATCAGAGAATTAAGAAATAGAAACCCCAAATTCGGCAAACATAATAGACCGAATTTATATTATCCAATTTATGTAAACCCTCATCATTCAGATAATGACGGATTCTATACTGTTAGTTTAGTAAAGGATGATGAATATCATGTTGAAGTGCTTCCATTGAACTCAGAGAAAAAAGAAAGTTGTTGGCGTTGGGGAAAAAATAAGTGCATCATCAATATAGAGAAAGATACGTTGTTAAGCAATTTAATAGCCAAAAAGAAAACCGATGGAACATTTGGAGTTTTTGAGAAATACCGAAAAACAACATATAAGCCAAAGTCAATTTGGGATGACAATAGCTTTTTAACAGAAACAGGAACAGTTGAATTAAGAGAATTAGGACTTGATAAAGTATTTGATTTTCCCAAACCTGTATCGCTGGGAAAACAAATTTTAAATCTATCAATTCAAGACGATGATATTGTTCTCGACTTCTTCGGTGGTTCCGGCACTACAGCCCAAGCCGTTTTAGAGCTTAACAAAGAAGACGGTGGCAATCGTAAATTTATTTTAGTGCAGATGCCGGAACCTTGCGATGAAAGCAGCGAAGCTTATAAAGCTGGTTATAAAACCATTGCTGATATTGCAAAAGAACGGATAGGCAGGGTAATTCAGAAAATTGAAAAAGAGAAGGCAGAGAAGCCTGATTTGTTTGCAGAGGGCAAGCTGGATTTAGGTTTCAAGGTATTTAAACTTTCTTCGTCCAATTTTAAAATCTGGAGAGGCAGTGAAATAGACAGTGAAGAAAAACTGGTGGAGCAGCTTGATGCCTTCACTGATCCCACCAAGCCTGGAGCTGAAAAACAAAATATGTTGTATGAGCTTATGCTCAAGGCAGGTTATGAACTTACCAGCAGAGTGGAATACATCCTCCCGCGCCCTTTGGGAGAGGGTCGGGGTGAGGGGTTCTACAGTATCAGCAACAACGAACTCATCATTGCACTGGATGTGATGAATGAAAAACTGATAGAGCAAATCATCGCTACCAAACCTCAGAAGGTCATCACCCTTGATAGTCTGTTTACCGGTAACGACCAGTTGAAGACAAATACCGTCCTGCAAATGCGTGATGCGGGAGTGGATTTTAAGACGATATGAACCATGAGCCATAATATAATCGATGCTGTATTTTAGGAGGGGGCATGTCAGATAATAATTTAGTGCCAATGGGAAGCAAGTCTTTTGAAGACCTGATGAAAGTAAATGAATTTGGAGCGGAATATTGGAGCGCGCGGGAAATGCAGCCTCTCTTAGGGTATACGCAATGGAGACGATTTGAGGATGCAATTAAAAGGGCTATAACTTCTTGTAAACAATCAGGAAATATTTCTGAAAACCATTTTGCCGACGCCGGCAAAATGGTTGATCTTGGTTCAGGGAGCCTGCGCGAGGTGGCGGATTATCATCTGTCCCGCTTTGCATGTTATCTGATTGCGCAGAACGGTGATCCACGAAAATCTGAGATTGCCAATGCCCAGAAGTATTTTGCTATTCAAGCCCGTAAGCAGGAAATCTCCGATGTGATTGCTGCTGACGTTGAGCGTTTGGAACTTCGCAAACAGACCGCTGAAGAATTCAAGGCATTATCGGGCGCTGCCCGCCAGGCGGGTGTTCATGATAAAATGTTCGGCGTTTTTCATGATGCTGGATATAAAGGCATGTATGGAGGGCTTGGCAGGGATGAGATAAAGAAACATAAAAGGATACCCGAAAAAGAAAACCTCATGGACCGCATGGATACAACAGAATTAGCTGCTAACCAGTTCCGCATGACACAGGCAAGAGACAAGTTGGCGCGTGATAGGGTGAGAGACCAGCAGTCCGCAATTAGGACACATGAAAACGTCGGCAAAGAGGTCAGGGAGGCTATCAAACGTATAGGCGGCACCCTGCCGGAACACCTGCCGCCTGCTGAACATATCAAGCAGGTCGTAAAGCGTGTAAAAAGCACTGCTCCTAAACTGGAACTGGAAGAAAAAGATGCAAAGGGATTGATTGGCAAATCGGAAGAGGAATGAAACTCCGCTTCAACAGCAACCAAGAATACCAGATAGAGGCCATCAGGGCTGTTACCGATATATTTGAAGGGCAGCCTTTGAGCGGCGGGGATTTTGAATTTTCATTGGCCGAAACAGGCTCTTTCCTTTCTGAAAACGGCGTGGGAAACAAGCTGACATTGACCGAGGAGCATATTTGGGACAATGTCAAAAGGATACAGACGCGTCACGAAATTAAACACACCCCTGACCCCTCTCGAGAGGGGATTATTGGGTTACAGGGAATGAATTTCTCTGTAGAGATGGAGACAGGCACAGGCAAGACCTATGTGTATCTACGGACTATCTATGAATTAAACAAACTCTACGGTTTCAAAAAATATGTGATTGTGGTTCCGTCAATTGCTATCCGTGAAGGTGTTTTGAAAAACCTGCAAATAACTCACGAACACTTCCAGACCCTTTATGACAAGGTGCAACTCAATTATGATGTGTATGACAGCAAGAAGGTTTCTAATCTAAGGGGCTTTGCTGCCGATAATGCCATTCAGATATTGGTTATAAATATTGATGCCTTTGCCAAAGATGAAAACATCATCAACAAGCCCAACGATAAACTCACAGGCAAAAAGCCCATTGAATTTCTCCAGAGCGCCAATCCGATTGTAATTGTGGATGAACCGCAGAATATGGAAACGGAGATCCGAAAAAAGGCTATTGAAAACCTAAATCCGCTTTGCACTCTTCGCTATTCCGCCACCCACACCAACCTTTATAATCTCGTGTATTCCCTCAATCCGGTAAAGGCTTATGATTTGGGACTGGTGAAGCAGATAGAGGTTGACTCAGTAATAAGCGAGAATGCCATGAATGAGGCCTTCATTCAGTTGGAGAGGATAAATGCAACCAAAACCAAAATCACTGCGAAAATCAAGATTGATTGCAATACGGATAAAGAAGTGGTCAATAAATCTGTCAGCGTCAAGGCCGGTGACAATATTTACAAACTCAGCAAACATCGGGAAATTTACAAAGATGGGTTTATCATCGATGAGATTGACGCAGGGAGCGGCACTATTACCCTCACCAATGGTTTGACGCTTTCGGTAGGCGAAACGCAGGGCGGAATGAATGACGAGGTAATGAAGTTTATGATGCGCAAAACCGTTGAAGAACACTTCAAAAAAGAAAAGTTTTATAAGGGCAAAGGCATTAAAGTCCTTTCGCTGTTTTTCATCGACAAGGTCAAGAATTACAGGGAGTATGACACAAACGGCAATCCTGCAAA
The DNA here is from genome assembly GCA_021813425.1 of Nitrospirota bacterium. GTDB lineage: Bacteria > Nitrospirota > Thermodesulfovibrionia > Thermodesulfovibrionales > UBA6898 > JAKAKQ01. Next base: position 1,468 of record JAKAKQ010000107.1, on the reverse strand, counting down.
AGGCAAGTTTGCCGGATGGTTTGAAGAGATATATCGGCAGGAGATTGCCAAACCCGCTTATGGCGGTCTGTTGCCCTACGATGTCCACGATGTTCACAACGGCTATTTCTCGCAGGATAGCAAGGGAAGGGTGAAGGATACTGAAGGCGAAAGTCAGGCGGATTATGACACCTACAAACTGATAATGCAGGACAAAGAGAAACTCCTTGACCCTAATATACCTCTTCGCTTCATATTCAGCCATTCCGCATTGCGGGAGGGGTGGGATAGCCCGAATGTGTTTCAGATATGCACTTTGAACGAGACCAAATCAGAGATCAAAAAAAGGCAGGAAATTGGCAGGGGCTTACGCTTATCTGTGAATCAAGACGGCGAGCGGATATTTGACCGCAACATCAACAAACTGACCGTTGTTGCTAATGAGCGTTATGAAGATTTTGCCAAAGCATTACAGAATGAAATACAGGAAGATTGCGGAGTAGATTTCACGGGCAGGGTAAAGAACAGAGGCGACAGGCAAAAAGTCAGTTTGCGAAAAGGTTTTGAGAAAGACCCGAAATTTCTGCAGATTTGGGAGAAGATAAAGTTCCATACCCGATACAGCGTTGATTACAAGACAGATGAATTGATTGCCATGTCTGCAAAAGCAGTTAAGAATATGCCGGAAACCAGAAAGCCGACTATCAAATCAACCAAGAAAAGGGTTTTAATAACCGAGGAAGGGGTTGACGGGCTGTTGGTAAGCGACAGCATTGATGACGATTATGGAATCGGGTTTGAAATACCTGATATGCTGGCTTACATTCAGGCAAAGACCGAATTGACGCGGCACACCATTTTGGAAATACTCAAAAAGTCGGGAAGGCTGGGTGAAGTATTTCTAAACCCTCAGCTTTTTATGGATAACGCAGTAAGTGTTATCAAAGCGGTGCTGTGTGAGTTGATGGTGGACGGCATCAAGTATGAAAAAATCGGTGATAAGATTTATGAAATGGCATTGTTTGAAGATAATGAACTGGAAATATATCTTGATCAATTCACCTTCGCGGTGAACAATCGGGACAAGACCATTTATGAAAACTTCATCCCGCTTGATTCATCTGTTGAAAATCAGTTTGCCAGAGATTGTGAGAGCAGTGAGAATATCAAGTTCTATTTCAAACTTCCTTTTTGGTTCAAAATAAAGACACCCATTGGTACATATAACCCGGACTGGGCAATAGTTTTTAAGGGGGAAAAGAAAATCTATTTTGTGGCTGAGACAAAAAGCGAAGGCCAGGAATTAAGAGACAGTGAAAAAATGAAAATCAAATGCGGCACAGAACACTTTAAACAATTTAAGGATGTAAAGTTTAAAGGGCCGATTTCATCGGTTTCAGAATTAAATGGATGATAATTTGGACTTCATTAGGGCAGTTGCAAGGGGCGTAGACGGTTGATAACCAGATCCCGAACAATCCTTTTCGAG
>JAKAKQ010000196.1 GCA_021813425.1 Nitrospirota bacterium | reverse complement strand
CGTGCTCATCATAGAAGAGGCCCAGAACCTAAGCGCCGATGTGCTTGAACAGGTGCGTTTGCTTACCAACCTTGAGACAAATCAGCATAAATTATTGCAGATAATCATGGTGGGACAGCCGGAACTCAGAGAGATGCTTTCATATCCCGAGCTCCGGCAGTTGTCCCAGCGGATAACAGCACGCTATCATCTCGCTTCCCTGTCAAGGAAAGAGGTCTCAGCCTATGTCGCACACCGCTTGTCTGTGGCAGGAGTTCATAATAAAGTCTTTCCTGAATCCACTATTGACAGGCTGTTCCGTCTAAGCGGTGGTATCCCCAGGCTGATCAATCTCATATGTGACCGTGCAATGCTTGGTGCATTTGTTCAGGGACAGAACCGTGTCAGCAGAACTACACTATTCAGAGCAGCGAGAGAAGTTCTTGGTGAAACGGGCAGAAAAAGTCCGCAGCGGCAAATGCTTAAATGGGTCCTGGCAAGCCTGTTATTTACAATCTGTGGCGCTGCGATTGCATCGAACTACTACAATCAGAGAGCCTTGCCTTCTAATGCAGATACAAAGATGCATACAGAACCTTATGCATTGAAATGGCCTTCTGATCAGCCTTTTGAGATCAGTAAGGAAATGGCCTTTCAGGCGCTTCTAAAGCAATGGAATGTTCAATATCAACCACAACAAAACAGCACAGCCTGCTGGCAGGCTTCAGCCCGCGGATTAAGCTGTATGGATGGACAGGGGGGTCTTGACAGCCTGATAAGGTTAAACAGGCCAGCAATGATTAAGCTATTTGATGATAGGGGACGTTATTTTTATATTACACTTACAGAAATTCATGGCCGGACAGCCACTGCTATAGCAGGAAATGAAATTCGGGCCGTTGATGTCAATTCAATCTCAAAACAGTGGTCCGGCGAATACACCCTTTTATGGCAGATGCCGCCAAATTATCAGGGTGATATCCGTCCGGGTGATAAGGGACCAGAGGTAACCTGGCTGGACATACAGCTTGCAGTCGTTCAGGGAAGGAAGGCCCAGATAAAGAAAAACCTGTCTTATGATGATAAACTTGTAAAACAGGTAAAAAAATTCCAGAGCGATAATGGACTGACACCTAATGGCATTGTCGGGCCCGAAACAATAATCCATCTTGACACAGCAGCCGGGACAAAAGCGCCTGAACTAATCGACAGGGAAAAGGATAAATAGGTATGTCTTATATTCTTGATGCGCTTAGAAAGTCCGACAAAAAACGCAGGCACATTGCTGTCCCTGAACTGCTTGAAGATCAGGTAGTTACACAGAATAAGCCTAAGAAACGACTGATCTGGCCTTATCTTCTCGTTGCTGCCTTGATCCTGAATGCCGGCATATTTGCTTTGTGGATCGGGACATGGTATTCAAAAAATCCCGGCTTGATTCAACAGTCTTCTTCCAGGAAACAGATCGAACCAGCGGCGGCTCAGCCAATACAGGATACCCCCCATGTCCCCTTGCAGGAAGCAGCGCCGCCTTCTGCCGCAATAAAGGCCACAATTCCGGAGAAAAACATAGTAAACGGAAAACAGCTATCGTCAGCAGATAATTCTGCGCTTAAGCATGTTGAAAGCCGTATTGCAAGTAACGCACAAAAGAAACCTGTTCGGGCTAAAGCCGATCTGCAGATGAAAATCAATCCAAAACCGGTTCAGACAGCGGATATAGAGAAATCCCCTGCACCCCATGCATCTCAACAGGAGCAGAATCCTGTTACAACACCTGTTCCGCCTAAACCACAGACTGTTATCCCTGCTGCTGTCCCGGCAGAAAACAAAGTATATAAACTGAAAGAACTGCCTGTGTCAGTACGGAAAGACCTGCCTGTCATATCAATTGCTGCATTACTTTATTCAAGCAATCCGGTCTCCAGGATGGTAAGGGTCAATGACCAGATGATGCGTGAAGGAGAGGTTTTGACTTCCGGACTTAAGCTCGAGGAGATTGCCTCAGACGGGGTCATATTCAGTTACCAGAGTTACCGTTTCTTTGTGGGCATGAAATAGAACTAAAATGTGAAGAACCCTGCGGCAGAGACCGTAGGGTATATCAAATATTAATTATAAAATCTCCCCTTCCCCCTCTTTGCCAAAGAGGGGTTGTAAATCCTCCCTTTGGCAAAGGGAGGTTAGGAGGGATTTTCCGACAATAATGTATTTATTATATTATTAGAACCTTATTAAACATTATCAAGTTTCCATTTCCCTTTACTGGTTGGGACATCTAAAGCAGTTTTAAGCATCTTTAGAAACTCTTTGCGGGGTATCTCATGCGCGCCAAAACTTCTCAGATGCAATGTATTTATCTGACAGTCAATAAGCGAGAATTCCCATCTGTGAAGCTGCTGTACAAGCGTTACAAATGCAACCTTTGAGGCATTGCTCTTTCTTGCAAACATCGATTCACCAAAAAATGCCGAGCCAAGCGCAACACCATAAAGCCCGCCTGCAATTTCGCCGTCAACCCAGCTTTCCACTGAGTGGGCATACCCTGAATTATGAAGCAGGATATATGCCTCGATCATCTCATCGGTAATCCACGTTCCTCTTTCATCCTTCCTTTGGGCAGAAGCGCAGTTCCTGATAACAGAATCAAATGCCCTGTCCATAGTGACCTCGAAGATGCCCTTCTTTATCGTCTGTCTCAGACTTCTTGATATCTTCAGCCCTTCGGGTAACAGGATAAGACGCGGATCAGGAGACCACCACAGGATCGGGGAACAATCTGAATACCACGGGAATATGCCCATGGAATAAGCAAGCAAAAGCCTCTGTTCGCTGAGGTCCCCCCCTATTGCAAGAAGCCCTTCATCTTCTGCAAGATCAGGAGGGGGAAAGACTATTTCATCCGTCAATCTGAAAACAGGCATTTTAACCTACTTTTTTATAAATTTTCTGAATGGCGAAAGGATATAGTATTTGAGCGGTTTTATCCCGAAAGCTTTCGGGATTCCTCGGAGCGTAGCGAGAATGAGCGAGAATACTATATCCTGTCTATTTATGAATATTTAAAAAACAAATGTTCCTTGTCAAGATCAACATAAACCATTCCGCCTTTATGGAGTCTGCCGAAGAGGACTTCTTCGGACAGAACATCCTTGATCTCCGTCTGTATGAGTCTTCCAAGAGGCCGTGCACCATACTGGAAATCATAGCCTTTTTCGGAAAGCCAGACCTTCGCCTTCTCTGAAACAGTAACTATGACCTTCTTCTGATTCAGCTGATGCTGCAGTTCCGATATGAATTTATCCACAACCCTTTTCATAATCTCCGGTGTAAGAGGGTTAAAGCTGATGATGGAGTCAAGGCGGTTTCTGAACTCGGGGCTGAATAATTTATTAACAGCATCCATGCCCTTTGATTGTGTATCCTTTGCCCTGTCCCCAAAACCGATCGAACCCCTGTTCATGTCAACTGTGCCGGCATTGGATGTCATGATGAGGATGACATTCCTGAAGTCGGCCTTTTTTCCGTTGTTGTCTGTAAGCGTGGCATAATCCATCACCTGAAGGAGAATTGTAAAGATATCCGGATGCGCCTTCTCTATCTCATCAAACAGAAGAACGCTGTAAGGATGCTTTCTTATCGCATCTGTAAGAAGCCCTCCCTGATCAAAACCTATATAACCCGGAGGCGCGCCTATCAGGCGTGCAACAGTATGTTTTTCCATGTATTCACTCATGTCAAAACGGGAGAACTGGACGCCGAGCACGGATGCCATCTGTTTCGAGACTTCGGTCTTTCCAACACCTGTCGGTCCTGTAAAAAGAAAAGAGCCTATCGGCCTGTCAGTCGACCCAAGACCCGCCCGGGCCCTTTTGATTGAGGAGACCAGAGAATGTATTGCGCTATCCTGCCCGAATACAGCCCTCTTTAATTCGTCTTCAAGCCCCTTAAGCCTGTCCATATCGGATGTTGAGACAGTCCTCTCCGGGATCTTTGCCATCTTTGCCACAACAGCCTCTATCTCGAGCTGTCCGACTGTTTTTTTACGTTCATAGGAGGCAGAAAGCTTTAATAATGCACCTGCTTCATCGATAACATCGATCGCCTTGTCAGGGAGAAATTTGTCGTTTATATATTTAGCTGAAAGTTCAGCCGCTGCCCTGATAGCGGCATCAGTATATCTAACCCCGTGGAATTCTTCATAATAGGACTTTAAACCCTTGAGTATATTTATCGTCTCTTTAACGTCAGGTTCATAAATTTCTATTTTCTGGAAACGTCTTGACAGCGCCCTGTCCTTCTCAAAATAATTCTTATATTCCTCATACGTGCTTGCGCCTATGCAGCGTAATCTGCCTGCATTAAGGATCGGCTTCAGGATATTGGACGCATCCATCGAGCCGCCGCTTGTCGCTCCTGCGCCGACAACAGTATGTATCTCATCGATAAATAGGATTGCCCCGGGGATTGCCTCAAGGCTCTTTATAGTAGCCTTAAGACGCGCCTCAAAGTCGCCCCTGTATTTTGTTCCTGCGAGTATCCCGCCCATATCAAGAGAAAAGATACGGGAGCTTTTCAGGATCTCAGGCACTTCCCCTTTATGGATCTTAAGTGCGAGCCCCTCAACGATTGCGGTCTTGCCGACTCCCGGCTCGCCGACAAATACGATATTATTCTTCCTGCGCCTGCATAGCACCTGTGTCGTCCTCTTAAGTTCCATGTCACGTCCGACAAGAGGGTCAATGCCTCCATCTGCAGCTTTCTGTACAAGATCGACAGTAAACAGCTTTAGAGAATCCCCTTTCTGCGCCTGCTTTTTCTCTCGAACAGGCTCTGCGCCGGTGTGAGCATCTTCCAGTGGACCGGGGACAACTTTTGATATCCTGTGAGAGATGTAATTCAGCACATCAAGGCGGGTTATCCCTTCAGATTCGAGGAAACTTACAGCGTGAGAATCCTCTTCCAGAAATATCGCAGCGAGAATATCGCCTGCATCAGCCTCCTGTTTTTCTGCTGATCTGGCATGGTTTACTGTTGTCTGGAACAACCGTCTGAAAGCGACTGTGGGCTGAGGATAACTGATTGAGTCTTTGGGGATCTTTGAAACCTCTTTATTAAAAAAGCCCTCTAACAATGCCTTTAGCCTGGCAACATCACCTCCGCAATTGGCAATAATCTCAGCCCCCCATTCGTCATAGAGGACAGCGTACAGGATATGCTCGACAGTCAGATATTCATGACGCATTACTTCCGCATCACGCAATGTTGCCTCTATTATTATCTCCAATGCCTTGCTTATCATTCCTTCTCCATTGAGCATTTCAGCGGAAAACTGTGCTGCCTTGCAAGCTCATGCACGGTTTCTGCCTTTGTTTCAGCGATCTCTCGTGTATATATACCTGCAAGACCTTTCCCTTTTTTGTGGACATGCAGCATTATCTGTGTTGCTTCCACTTTAGGCTTGCGAAACACATTTTCAAGAACATGGACCACAAAGTCCATTGTGGTGTAATCATCATTAAGAAGAAAGACCTTATAGAGTGAAGGGGTTTTTATCTCCTGTCTCTCTTTTACCTCGGTCCCTTCCCGTGATTTTAATTCATTGTTATTCATGAACCTGTTCTCTGTTATATTTTAACCTGAAAATAATATTAAAGAAAACCACAAGTGCAAATCCTCAGCTATTCTTGGTGAATAAAGGACGAGATTGCTTCAGGATAAGGCTCTTTGCAATGACGGATTACGAAATTTTCATTTGTCATTGCGAGCCCGGCTGTTTCGGGCGTGGCAATCTCGTCTTTCACTGACGTGTCATTAGGAGCGGAGCGTGACGATCTCAAGGGTTTTCAAGTTCGCCGAGAAATGCTTGCGAATCCTCCACTTAAAATGATCCCACTGTCTTGATAACATAATCCCTTACCTCTCTGTCAAACAAAACAGCTGCATGGTTTAGATGGAAATTCTTATGCTCATCCTTATGAGGCATCTCAGAGCTTGCAGCTGAAACCAGGCCGTCGCCGTATCCTTCCCTCATCTCCTCAGGAATAATAATATCCGGGACTACTTTTGATATTAATTCCGGCAAGGAAAGCGATACGGCCCTGAGGAGATCAGGATTGCTCCCACCTATTGATACATATTTTGTCCCTTTCTGTTTCTTGTCCTTCAGCTCTGAATAAAATCCGGATTCAGGGAGCAATTCCCTCAGTCCCCTGCTGCTGAAGAAACCGAGGATTCTCTGTAATGCTGAATCCATTTCCTTTTTGCTGACGCCTTTCAAAATCTGATTCAACAGAGCGGCAACCGGCGATAGATAGACTGCCCATTTGGCCATCGAGGTGCCGTGATGCGGTGTTGAAAGGGTTATCAATCCCCTTACCGAACCATAACTGTTTTCGAGATATTTTCTTGCTATCAGCCCTCCCCTGCTGTGGCAGATAAGGATTATACCGTTTCCTGCATGTTTGGAATATTCACCTGTCAATTCCTGAAGTTCTGCTACCGCTGTTTCTATCATCCCTGATGGTCTCAATTGTGTCCAGGACAGCACACTGAACCCGAGTCCTCTTAAATCCGAAAACGATGTATTCAATTCAGTATACGGTTTATCAACTAAAACGCTCATCGGGTATTTCCCGGCAAGTATCCTTGCCTCTGAAGGGTTGCTCCATGCACTTGCATCCATGCCCATGCCGTGGATGAAAATAACAAGAGGCTTACCCTTTTCGCCTTTATAAAATACGGTATCAAATCGCACAAAGATCCTCTCTGTAGTATCAGGTTGTATAATCCTGCTTCACATTAGGCCCACCACCCTTGACAAACATAATCAGCAACAGGCCGGCAACAAAAAAGGCTGTCACTGCCAGTATAGCCGGCCTCTGACTTCCGAATGATGAAGATATTTTTCCAAATACAAGAGGTCCTGCAATTGCAGATGACTTGCCAACCAGTGAATATACCCCGAAATACTCGCTCTCATGTTCAGATGGTATGAACTGCGCAAAGAACGCACGGCTTGCTGCCTGCACCGTCCCAAGGCCGATTCCTGCAATGCTTGCAAGTAGCCAGTAATGAATTTTCACATATATGAAAAAAGCCGTAACAGCAACTGAAGACCATAATAAAAGAGATAAAATAACGACCTTTTTGGGTCCCAGGTAGTCAATCGGTTTTGCCATTATGAATGCGCCTGCAAGGGCTGTAACCTGTACTACCATATAAAGTCCTATCAATTCCTTTGCACCGAATCCAAGGGTTGTCGCTGCAAATATGCTCGAAAATACGATAACCGTGTTTACGCCGTCCTCATAAATAAGGAACGCAAAAAGGAATTTGCGCACCTCCTTATGTTTCCAGATCATCTTTAACGTATTTAAAGAATATATTCCACCCTTCACCGCAGAATTCCAGAGGGTCAGATCGGTTTTTCTGTCTGCCGGCAGAAGAAAAAATGCGGGGAGTGAAAATATCGAGAAGAATATAGCTACCATAAACCAGACCTCATCAAACTGACTGTTTTTTACCAGAGGGAGGGCTATCATAAGGGAAAGTATTGAGCCTGCATAACCGGTTGCATATCCCCATGCAGAAACCCTGCCCTGGTATTCTCTGTCTGATATTTCAGGTAAAAACGAGTTGTAAAACACAAGTCCTCCTTCCATGCCTATATTTGCAGCCATGACAAGGAAGAAACTCTCGATCACCATCCCTTTTTTCAGGAAGGAAAAACATGCTACTGATAAAACACAAAGTAAAGTATAAAACATAAGGAGCCTTTTCCTTCTTCCACTGTAATCCGCAATACCTCCGAGGAATGGAGATGTCACAGCAACAAATGCCATGCTTGCAGATATCGCCCATCCCCACCACAGGTCCCCCCGGCCTGCTTCATTGCCTACTATCGAGGAAACATAATAGACAGGGAATACTACAGCAGCTATGACAGCGGAATAACTGGAGTTTGCAAAGTCGAAAAGGCACCAGCTGATTATCAGTTTCTGGTTTTTCATTATTATTTTATATCATTACTTTTCATAAATTACCACCCCTGCCCCTCCTAAAATAGGCGGGGAGCTTAGAAATACGATATTTTATTAACTACCCTCCTTAGCTCACTTAATCGCAAATTCCCCTGTCAACAGAAAGGACATAGTATTTGAGCGGCTTTTTTTGTCCCGATAGGCATCGGGAAGCGAAGCGAGAATGAGCGAGAATACTATGTCCTTTCTCTATTATCATAGTTTATGAATTATCCGGGCTAAATGGATACGAGATGAAACAGGGATGGTAAACTATCTTTTTTTCATTCTGGCCGGCACTTTTCCGGCAGGCACAGCGCCGCCTTTATCAGCAGGCAATACGCCGTCTTTGCCGTGATCTATGTTGTGACATTTAAGAAAACAGTCAAACCTTCCCTCACCATACTCCACAAAATCTATCCGTCCCTCCCTGCTGGGCATTACAGCTATCGGATTGAAATCTATCAGATACGGATAATTCCTGCTTCCATGGGAATTATGGCAGGTCTTGCAGGAGGTTATATTTATATGCAGACCGTGGGAAGTCCAGCTGGCGTTTGCAAGAAGGTTCTCCCTCCTGTGGCAGTCATAACAGAGTTCATAATTGGAAGGGCTTTCAGCGGCGCTGACAGACTCTACATATCTCTTTTTCAATATATGTTCGTACATCGAACCGTGCGGTCCCTTTGATGCATTATAACCTTCACCGCTGTGGCAGTCGGTGCAGGTTATTATACTTGAAGTTGTAA
>JAKAKQ010000297.1 GCA_021813425.1 Nitrospirota bacterium | reverse complement strand
CCTGCCTAAGAGCGCTGAAAGCTCCGAGCCTGCGAGCGTATATCTGAATATGTTGTCTATAAATATAAGAACGTCCTGTCCCTCGTCCCTGAAATACTCCGCGCATGTCAGGGCAGTAAGCGCAACCCTTGCCCTTGCTCCGGGCGGCTCGTTCATCTGACCGTAAATAAGCGCAACCTTTTCGAGAACACCTGAGTGCTTCATCTCGCCGTAAAGGTCGTTTCCTTCTCTTGTCCTTTCACCTACACCGGCAAAAACCGAGACGCCGCCGTGCTTCATGGCGATGTTATGTATCATCTCCATGATGACAACGGTTTTACCAACGCCGGCCCCGCCGAACATACCCATCTTGCCGCCTCTTACGAACGGGACGAGCAGGTCAAAAACCTTAACGCCTGTTTCAAAGACCTGGGTCGTCGGTTCCTGTTCAACAAATTCCGGCGCCGGCCTGTGTATAGGCAGTTTCTTTTCCGCACTTATCGGGCCGAGCTTGTCAACGCCTTCTCCGATAACATTCATGATCCTTCCGAGAGATGCCTTTCCCACAGGAACTGTTATCGGCTGGCCGGTGTCGACTGCGGGCGTCCCCCTGACCAATCCATCTGTCGCAGACATCGCAACTGTTCTGACCTTATTGTCCCCGAGATGAGATGCAACCTCAAGGGTGATCCTGATGTCGGGAATTCCCTTTGCGGCATCTCCCTTCTGATCGATAGTTACAGCGTTCAGTATCTCGGGCATCTTGCCTTCGAACTCAACATCCACAACTGCACCAATAACCTGCGAGACTTTTCCTATATTCATTCTATACCCCCGTCTATTTTAATTTTCAAAGGCAAGGGCAAACAGCGGTCCGCCCCTACGAATTTCGAATCTACAATTTCAAATTTAAAATTTGCAATTATCAATTTTCAATTATCCTTTATCCCTTAAGTGCCTCGACGCCGCCGACGATGTCCATAAGTTCCTTTGTTATCGATGCCTGTCTTGCCTTGTTGAACTGAAGGGTCAGGCTGTTTATCATGTCATTGGCTGCCTTTGTGGCATTCTCCATTGCAGCCATTCTCGCAGCCTCTTCAGAGGCCTGGGACTCAAGCAAGGCCCTGAATATCTGAATCTCGACATTCTTTGGAACAAGCCTGCTGAATATCTCCTGTTTCGAAGGTTCATATATAGTATTAAAAACAGGCAGGGTCTCCTCACTGCTTTCTATGGGAGCCAGAGGAAGAAGCCTTGCGATCACGACTTTTTGAGCTATAGCGGACTTGAACTCATTATATATCAGAATTACTTCATCAACTGTTTCGTTTGTATAGTTCTCGATGACTTCGGCTGCTATCTCCTGGGCATTCGAATATGATATCTTTCCTGAAATGCCTGTCCATGCCTTGCGCATCTGAACACTTCGGCGCTTGTAATAATCCCTTGCCTTTCTGCCGACAGAGCTGATGCTTATCTCGAACCCCTCTTTTTTGAGTTCTGCAATATGCCTTGCAGCAGCCTTCAGGATGTTTGTATTGAAGGCGCCGCACAGACCTCTGTCGCTCGTGATCACAAGCACTTCGACATTCTTCCTTGGCCGTACAGCAAGGAGAGGATGTATCTCACTTTCTGCTCCATTGGCAAGGCTCGAAAGGATCGCATTCATCCTGTCCGCATAAGGTCTCATCTCGAACATCCTCTGCTGGGCCTTTCTGAACTTCGCAGCAGACACCATCTTCATGGCCTTTGTGATCTTGCTTGTGCTCTGGACCGCCTTTATTCTTCTTTTTATATCTCTTAAAGTTGCCATATTTTTTAGCTTTCAGCGTTCAGCATTTAGCTATCAGCTTAAAGATGATATTATGTTTCCTGACAGCTGATAACTGACGGTTAATAGCTGTTGTCACGCCTGAAATCCTTTCTTGAAATCTTCGACCGCCGCCTTCAGTTTTGCCTTGAGGTCATCGTCGATCGCCTTCTTTTCTCCAAGTTCCTTCAGGACATCTGCCTTTCTGTCTCTCATAAAGCGCAGGAATTCTTCCTCAAACTTCTTTATGGATTCTACCGGTATATCATCAATATACCCCTGTGTCGCTGCAAAGAGGACCGTGACCTGTTCCACCATCGACATCGGCACATACTGGTCCTGCTTCAGGAGTTCGACCATCCTTTTTCCTCTCTCGATCTGTGCAAGTGTTGCCTTGTCGAGGTCGGAGCCGAACTGCGCAAATGCGGCGAGTTCCCTGAACTGCGCGAGGTCAAGCCTGAGCGTTCCGGCAACCTGCTTCATCGCCTTTGTCTGTGCAGCGCCTCCGACACGGCTGACCGAGAGACCGACGTTGACAGCCGGCCTTACGCCCGCATAAAAAAGCTCGGGTTCAAGGTATATCTGTCCGTCTGTGATCGAGATGACGTTTGTGGGAATATATCCTGACACGTCACCGGCCTGTGTCTCGATTATCGGCAGGGCTGTTAAAGATCCGCCGCCGAGTTCTTTTGAAAGCTTGGCCGCCCTTTCAAGCAGTCTTGAATGGAGATAGAATACGTCTCCGGGGAATGCCTCACGACCCGGGGGACGTCTCAGCAGAAGTGAAAGCTGCCTGTAGGCAGTGGCCTGTTTACTTAAATCATCGTATATGATCAGGGCGTGTTTGCCGTTGTCCCTGAAATATTCACCCATTGCACAGCCTGTATATGGAGCGATGTACTGAAGCGGGGCAGGCTCGCTGGCAGTTGCCATGACTATGATAGTATGCTCCATCGCACCGTTCTCTTCGAGTGTCTTCATAACACGCGCGATGTTGGCGCGTTTCTGGCCAACCGCAACATATATGCAGGTGACATCGCCGCCCTTCTGGTTTATGATCGCATCAATTGCAACTGCTGTCTTTCCGACCTGACGGTCTCCGATAATAAGCTCTCTCTGTCCCCTTCCAATCGGTATCATCGAATCTATCGCCTTCAGCCCTGTCTGCATAGGCTCCGAAACAGGCTGCCTGTCAACTATACCGGGGGCAACAACGTCCACTATTCTGGTATCTTTGGTATTAATTGGGCCTTTGCCGTCGATAGGCTGTCCTATTGCATTGACAACCCTTCCCCTCATTGCGTCGCCTACAGGAACAGACATGATCCTGCCTGTGCGCTTTACAACATCCCCTTCATGGATAAGTGAATCCTCGCCGAAGAGCACCGCTCCGACCGTATCTTCTTCGAGGTTCAATGCCATTCCCATGATGCCGTTAGGGAATTCGAGAAGCTCTGATGACATGCACTTCTCCAATCCATATACCCTTGCTATACCGTCACCAACAGAAACGACAGAGCCGACTTCGCTTACATCAACCTTCTTCTCAAAATCGGTTATCTGTTTCCTTAAAAGTTCACTTATCTCTTCTACCTTAATCTCCATTTCATCACCCCTTTATAAGCTCATCTTTTAATAGCCTTAGCTGGCCTTTTATGCTGCTGTCATACATCGTGCTGCCCACCTTTACAAGTACTCCTCCAAGCAATGAAGGGTCTATGACAAACTCCATATCGATATCTTTCTGTATCAGTTTCTTGAGAGATGCCTTCAGCCTGTCTTCATGGCCTTTGCTTATCTCAACAGGGGTCAGGACTGTCGCCTTTGCCCGCCTCTTCTTTTCGAGATAAATAATTGTGGCTATTTTGATTATCTCGGAAAGCGCAGCGATCACCCTTATTTCCGAAAGGTGGACTATGAACTTGAGGATCTTTTCGGAAAGGTTTGCCTTCTCAGCAACCTGTTTTAAGGCCTTTTCCTTCTCGGCCTGTGAAAAACCGGGGTTCAGGAGCATGCTTCTGAATTCCTTGCTCTTCAGCATCAGGTTATCTATAACCGCAAGTTCTGCCAGAGCCTTTGGCGCATCTTCGATGCCTACGATACTGATAAAAGTCTTTGCGTATTTTTTTGCCTCTTTTACAGGTTTCAATTCTTCCCCTCTATCTTGTTTAAGGATTCTTCAAGCAGTTTTAACTGTTCTTCCTTTGTAAGTTTTGCCTTGATCTTCTTTTCAGCAAGCTCCATCGCAATCTCCACGGCCTCCTGCTTTATCTCTTCCTTTGCCCTTTTGACTTCATAATCTATATTGCTTTTTGCCTGCTCGAGTATCTTTGCCTTCATTTTGTCGCCTTCTTCTATCAGATGGGCCTTCTCTCTTTCACCTGACTGTTTGGCAGCAGAGACGATCTCTTCTATCTCTTTATCCTTCACCTTCAGTCTCTCTTCGACTTCTGCAAGGGCCTTCTGCGCAAGCTCTTTGGCCTCGCGAGCCTCTCTCAGGGTCTGCTCTATAAGCTCTGTCCTTTTCCTGAAAAACCCCTTGATGTCCATCTTCTTGAGCATATAGACCATTACTGACACGAGGACCAGGAAATTTATTACAGGCCAGAAATATGCCTTGAAAAGAGAAGGTTCTCCATGTCCTTCGCCACCGCCGCTGCTTGCAAAAGCAACCAGTGAATAGTGAATAGTGAATAGTGAACAGTAGAAAATTAAAGATATTATCTTCTTTAGCTTCTGGCTTTTGGCTTCTGACTTTTGACTTGATTTCATCATGCCTTAACCAGCTTCCTGACTATCTCGTCAGAGAATTTTTCGACATCTGCCTTGAGCGTCTGTCTCGCCTTTGCAACCTCTGCCCTGAGTTCTTCCCTTGCCTTCTGGAGCATGCCTGATGCATTTGCCTCGGATTCTGAAAGGAGTTCCTTCTGCCTGTTCAGTCCTTCATTCCTTGATGTCTCGAACACCTCTTTTGCCCTGCTCCTTGCATCGGCGATTTCCTTGTTCATCCTTGCGATGCCTTCTTCTTTTTTAGTGTTCATTTCCTTTGCGGCATCGAGTGAGCCTTTGACTGTATCTTCTCTTTCCTTGAAGACCTTGAGGAGAGGTCTGAAAAGAATTACATTAAGAACATATATCAGTCCGAAAAAATTGGCGAGCAAAACTAAAAACCAGAGTTTGTGAATATCTAACATCTTATCCCCTTGATGAAAGAAATTTACTCAAAAACGTATGAACATTATCACAGGGATAAAATGTTTGTCAAGACATTTTATATTTTAAAATAGAAGGTTACCTAAAAATTTATCTATAGGTTAATAAGGAAATTTTATTGTTCCTGAAAAATGAGATGATTTGAAGTGATTTCAGCCTTGAGATTCAGATACTACACTTAATTCTTGATTATCTTTTGCTTCTTCTTGTCCTGTGTGACAAGGAATTGAGGCGAGGCCAATCCTACCGGTCTCGCCTCATCCATTCGTTGTGGGTTTAACAAGGATGCACACTTGCCGTACCAACAACTTTCGGTTTTACATATGTAAGTTTCTTCATGCTTCACCTCCTTTCAGAGCTATCCTGATTAATATAATAGGATCATTGTTTCCAGTCAAATCCCGCAATTCCCTATTATTGCTCTCTTACCATGGTGTTTTTATGTTCCAACGCTCGCCATTTGGCCAGGTTTCTGCTGTATTAGCGGTATCATGGCATTGACGCAGGTTTGGGTAAACAGACCCGCTTGTGCCGGCATTGCCGAAGAAATAGTCGCCGCCGGTGCGATTACCCCAAACGGTCTTTTCCCTGCCATACCCGCCGCCGCCGCCGGGGAATCTGCCGTTGCCTCTGCCCTCGTTATCAGAATCCGTCTGCTGGTTAAGCTTGACAGTGCCTCCTGAAGCAACCCTTCCCCTGTGTGTAAAATCGAGACAGTTGGTTATCATCAGGCGGTTTAAGTTGGAGTTATGCGGCGCATGACACTTTGAGCACGTGTATGAATGCACTGCGTTGTTATTATTGCCGCCGAATGTTCCCCATCCCTGGACGGAATTATGTATCCTGTCCACAGATTTCCATGTACTGTTTGTACCGGGGGCGATACTCGTCTTTGGATGACACTTCAGGCATAGTCCGGCAAACTGCTCGACGGTCTGAGCAACCCGTTTGGTGGAATTGAAGTTCCATGTGTAAGAGACTGTCGTCGGAAGTGTCTCGAACGTATTCTGGTCAATATGATAGCCGGGTGTACTGCCCACATTCAGCGGAGATCTGCTATCACCGCCACCCCTCGGTTCAGTTTTGGATTGAGGGGCAGCATCCTCTTTATACGGTGAGGTCATCCACGTGCCCTTGAGTAGCGGCACACCATATTGCTGGTTAGTGCCGAGCGTCGTGCTGACACCGTGAGGATCATGGCATGGAGTGCACAAACCGCCTATAGTGCCATTGAGAGGTGTGGTCATAGATGACGAAGCGCCAAAATGGCCGCCCTTTATCTGTCCGGCAGACGCCTTATACGTATACCTCTGCTGTGGACCGGTTGCGCCTATGCCGAAATATTGAGTATCAAAATATCCCATGACTACCTGTGTGGAGCCGAAAGTGCCCTGATAACCCCACGGTTTAGTGCCTGCGGTGGCGGTCATATGACAGTCAAAGCACAGGGCCGCACCTGCATTATATACATTCTTGGTAGTAGTGGATCCACCGGCTACAGGCTTGTAGGTCATCGTATATCCGCTGTGATTTGCCGTTGTGTCTTTCAGTATTGCACCATTTGCAGTCGCACTTGCGTAACTTGCAGTTGTGCCGGTGACAGTTGAGCCGTGAGAATTGTGGCAGTCAAAGCACAGCACCTGAGTTGTGCCGCTTGTATTCGGCCAGGTCTCGGACGTATTCCATCCGCGCTGATTTAATGAGGCGTTTCCATGGGCAGAGTATGCCTTTGTCTGAGTATTCTTTGGTGTCACATTTGCCCCGCTGTATTTGCCCCATGGCGTTGTGCCGGTTTGTGAATACCGGGCATCTATACTTGTGTTGTCCCATGCATACTGCTTCGGTGTCTTTCCATCTCCGAACGGCTTTATTGTATCGTTCTTTGCGCTATGGCAGCCGAGGCAGTGCTGGTTGATCTTCTGAAGTTCAGTCCTTGAAGCGTCGCCTGATGAGCTGCCGGTTGATGGTTTAACTGATACTGCAACAAGCGCCCAGCGACTGGAAGAAGTGTTACCGGATACGATCTGACTTTCTGTCCCATTAGCAGTAATGGCCTTGTCTCCGCCTGTCATCCTGAAATTCGCTGTGGCTGCATCATAACGCTCAGTATAGCCAGATGGCGGTGTGAATGAAGTAATTCCATCTGCTGTAACGTTATAAAGAGCATAACCACCATTCACCACTGCAAGACCACTCCATGAGAAAGAAGAACCTGTTGTCCCGCTCGCAACAACAGAAGATGGCGCTGATGACTGGTCTACTCCTTCATATGTAGCAACCGAGATAGTAGGAGTCAAGTCCGGAGTGCAGCCGCTAAAGGTCAGAGTGATTGTATTGTTGGACTTCGATGCAATACCGGTTTCACGAACATAACCCATCCATTGGCCTGCCCTGTTATTGGAGGCATTTGCCTCATTAATCGCAGTGATTGTCTGGCCTCCGTAATTCCCTGTAATGCTGCTCGGATTACATCCACTCCAGTGGGAATCTTCCCAGGCAATGCCGATTATTACCATGCGGTTACCGGCTGTGCCTGCGCCTGCAGTAAATGTGGCCGTTTTGCTGGAACCGCTGCCGCTGGTTGTAAGCTGTCTCCATGTATCAACAACCTTGACTACACCACCGCCGCCGCTTCCGCCTGTTGCACCGGCTGTATACTCAACAGATGTTGTACCTACTGTATATGTTGTCGGCCTTGTCCCGCTTCCGTAGATGACCAGGTTCACAGCAGACGTTGCAGTTCCACCGTGGTACGTGGAATTTACAGAACCATCGCTGTTTGCTTCCCAATGACACTGATAGCAGTGTGCATTTGTCAGGCTAAACCCCTGAACATGGTGAGAGTTGCTGCTGAACTGACCAACCACAGGGGCCCTTTTGCCCTGCTGCGTTGAATGACAACCCAGGCAGTCAACACCAAATGCATCAATGGCCGATTTCCCTGTATGGTTGTGACACTGGGTACATCTTGTTGAGGAGTTATGCCCGTCACCGCTTGCAGAGGTATAGTGAATAGTATTGGTATGGCATACATTACAGATGCCATTGAATGGCGATGTACTCTTTGCATAATCAGTACCTGTCGTAGATGCAGTGAAAGTAGTTGCAACAGGGTTTGCCGGTGCGCCGGTTGTTGCATCCGAGGTCTTTGCAACCGAATCATGGATCATGAATATATTGCTGTCTCCGTGCGGATCATGGCAGTCCCAGCAGAATTGACCGCCGTTAGCTGTCGTATTGTGTTTGGTTCCGTAATGTGTGGCGCCGACTTTCTTCGATCCGTTCTTGAGTATACTGTCAACCGTAATGCCTGCAGAACCCGAAGCATGGCAGGTCTGGCATGCACCGTTTTTGCCCCAGGTTGCGTCAGTGATATTCCTGAGTCTGAACGGATTCGCAGACATCTTGTGTGCCGATGTGTTGTCATGGCAGTACAGACAGGCATTGTTCACCGTAAAGCCTGCGGCAGGATTTCCTGATGCATAGGTTCCTGCTGCTTTCCCGTGGCCTGTAGTATTCCATTCACCGTCATTCCTGATTATTCCTGCTACTCCGTTATCCCAGAATGTGCCGGTGAAATTATCTACATCAGCAGTACCCAGATGACAGCTCTGGCAGGCGAGGCCGGTCGCTCCCCATTGCGGCGTGCCGCTGCCATGGCATAATACGCTCGAACATGTTTTCGTGGCTGCTGTCCATGTTGCCCCTGTCCCTGCTACTGTTACATCAAATGTTAAATCTATGTCCTTGTTGACATGAAGTATCGTTGAATTAATGGTCGTGCCTTTAAGGGTTGTATCTTTATGACAACTCTTGCAGTCCGATGATGATA
>JAKAKQ010000151.1 GCA_021813425.1 Nitrospirota bacterium | reverse complement strand
ATAGGTGTCAGGGTAATGGGACTGGAGCCTGAACAGGTAGGGTATCTGTTTTATATGCAGAAGGAAGGTATGGGTGACTATTCACTTGATGGACTGGTTGGAGAATCTATAGAGAACGTGAGAAAAATTTTCAGGCTCCATGGCTGCTATGAGGTGCAGAAAGAGTGGAAGGATTAGGGGGGAGATTAAGGTGTTGATCATAACAGGCACAGGCAGGTCAGGTACAGAGACATTGACAAGGTTGTTTGGTGGATACCATGAATTCAGGGTGAATTATATCCTCGATAAATACTTTCTTAAGGAAGACCCTCTTTCAAATCCCTTTGATACAATCGAAAAACGCATTATGGTTATACTGGACCTCCATCAGGGTATTGACAGGGATACGTTTGTGGACTCTTCGAACCTTTACATACATTTTATTGATGCTGTATATATACTCAATCCTTCGGCTCAATTTATCCTGGCCGTGAGAAACGGGAGGGATTTTGTCAGGTCAGCCATCAGCCGCAAATGGCATGAAAAAAATACGTTTGGCAGTATCCCGCAGCGTGATAATCCTTATTTCAACAGATGGGATAAAATGAATCCTCTGCAGAAAAATGCATGGATATGGGACTACAGGAACAGGAAGGCGCTCAAAGGATTAAGCATAGTGCCGGAAAGACAGAAACTCATCGTGAAGATAGAAGATATTAATAGTCATGAAACAATTAATTCTCTCGAAGCCTTTTCAGGCATAAGTATTGGAGAAAGGGAACTTGCAGATAAACGCTGGAATGCAAACCCTTCATTTGATTTTCCCCCAAAAGAAGAATGGACTGATAATCAAAATAGTGAATTTGATGAAATCGCCGGTGAGATGATGAGATTTTTTGGATATGATTAAACCCTTTTTGCGATAGTGCAGATAGTTTCTGTTATTCTGCCTTCTTCATCAAATAAAAGTATATCCCCTGCAGAGCATTTGATCCCCTGGACTACAGCGTCTTCAGTGAGTTTATAATTGTCAAGAACTCCATTTTTGTAAAAACATGCCCAGGAACCTGCTTTAAGCATAATGCCGTTCTTTATAATATCTTCAGCGATTACACATCTCCTGAGGGCTCTGTTTTCATAAAATCCTATCCATTTGCCGGCCTTGCATCTGATGTCCTGATAAAAATAATCTTCATTTAGCCTGCATGCTGCAAGCTCTCCGTTTTCATGGAAAAGGAGAAATGTGTCGAAGCGCACCGGGATTCCTTTTATCATACTGTTTCCATTCAGGTAACATCTCATCAATCCACCGTTATCATGAAAATGAACCCTTGTATTTGCCCTGCAAGTTATCCCTTTAATTGTTGCATCATTAACAGGCTCACAGCTTGAGAGAGCGCCGTTTGAGTGAAACCATACCCATGAGCCTGCCCGGCATTTAATTCCGCTGATCTCTTCATCGGATGTGAGGAGCATGCCCCAAATGTTTCCGTTTTCATAATGGATGATGACATTATTATCCATACTTTATAATTCGCCCGTTTTCTCCAAAGACAATAAAGCTCCCCTTCCTGAAGGTAATGCCTTCTATTACAATATCATCGGATATTGTGCATCCGGAGAGGTTTCCGTTTTTATGCAGCCAGACTCTTGATCCTTCAAGACAAGGCACTCCGTTGATTAAAGTCTCTTGATAAAGATTGAAAGCCGACAATCTCCTGTCATTAAAAAAACAGGCATCGGTTCCTGATTTCACAGGGAACCCATCTATTATCATGTCTTTACTTGCATTGCATTTAAAGAGGCTTCCATTTTCATGGAACATCACAATGGAATCAGCCATGGCAGGAATTCCCTGTATTTCGGTTTCCTTCGAAAGAGTGCACATAAGAAGCCTGCCTTCAGGAGAAAATTCCACCTCGCTTTTTGCCTTGCACGGAAGGTTCTCTATAACAGTGTCCTGTGAAATATTGCATCTCCAGAGCCTTCCATGTTCATTAAAACCGACTATAGTTCCGGGCCTGAAAAAAATCCCCTGTATGACTGTATCTTCGGAAAGGATACATGACTTCAGGAGAGAGCTGTCAGGGAACCTGATTACTGAACTTTCTATGAATGGAATATCTTCTGTCAACTGTACTAATCGTTTCCCTTAGGGAGACTTTTATAAAATGCCTTGATGGATTCATTCTTGACATCTTCGAGCATATCAAGTTTAGCAGATTCAAGACGTTCAAGCGAAATATTTAAATTTCTTGCCATCGCATCAAGAGAAATACCTTTGCTGAAATGCTCTTCTGCAATAAGGACTTTAAGCATATCATCGATAATGTTCTTCTTTAATTCTTTGTCTTCTGCCTCTATCCCTGCACAAGCACTGTCAAAATCGAGTCCCCTGGCAAGCCCCTCTCTTATTTTTGCTTCAGCCTCCTCATAAATCTTGTCAATCTCGGATTTAAACGCATCGTCAGATAAACCTTCATACCATTTCTCAGCCATGAATACTCCTTAAAAAAAGCTTAAATTGTATTTTATATCCTATCATAGAAAGAGGTATTAAATGAATCGGTCAAAAAAGTAACTAATAAGTATCCAGATTTTTTTTGAAACATTCCGTTGACATCAATATCACATACAATTTAAATTATTAACAGTCTTATAATAATGACTACATTTATTTATAAAATCCCTCCTAACCTCCCTTTTTCAAAGGGAGGGAAAATACCCCTCTTAGGCAAAGAGGGGCGAGGGGAGATTTTCTAATCCATATCTATTCAATTATGAGATCTTTAATAACACTAACATCAACTTAAGGCAGGAGGTTGTTTTGGCGATTAAAGTAAAAAATCCGATTGTGGAGATGGACGGAGATGAGATGGCCAGGATCATCTGGCACTTCATAAAAGAAAAACTGCTTAATCCCTTTTTGGATATGGACATCCGGTATTATGACCTTGGGATAAAGCACAGGGATGAAACAGATGATAAGGTTACAGTTGACGCTGCAAATGCGATCAGGGAGATCGGGATTGGTGTTAAATGCGCAACGATTACCCCGAATGCGGCAAGGGTCAGGGAATATAATCTGAAACAGCAGTGGAAAAGTCCTAACGGTACAATACGTTCCATCCTCGACGGCACTGTATTCAGAAAGCCTATAATCATAAAAAATATACCTCCTGCTGTCAGCAAGTGGAAGAAACCAGTAATTATAGGACGCCATGCATACGGTGATATATACAAGAATGTCGAGTTCGTAACTGATACCCCTGGAAAAGCTGAACTTGTGTTTACACCTGACGGAGGCGGTGAAAAAAAGATCATAAAGATACATGATTTCAAAGGACGTGGTGTTGTCATGGGGATGCATAACACCGAGGCTTCCATAAGAAGTTTTGCAAAGGCATGTATCAATTATGCCCTCAGCGAAAAGGTTGATCTCTGGTTTGGCGCAAAGGATACGATCTCAAAGCAATATCATGGATTCTTCAGGGACATCTTTGCAGAGGAGACAGAGAAGGTCAAAGATAAATTTAGGAGCTCAGGGATAAATTACAGGTATCTGCTTATAGATGATGCAGTTGCGCAGGTTATCAAGTCAGAAGGCGGGATGCTATGGGCATGCATGAATTATGACGGAGATGTCATGTCGGATATGGTAGCAACAGGCTTTGGGAGCCTTGGACTGATGACATCCGTGCTTGTATCCCCTGACGGGAAATATGAATACGAAGCAGCCCATGGGACAGTCGTCAGGCATTACTATGAGCATTTGAAAGGCAATCCGACTTCAACGAATTCAATCGCATCCATCTTTGCCTGGACAGGTGCATTGGCAAAAAGGGGGGAGCTTGACAATACCCCTGCTGTTGTCAATTTTGCGAAGACTCTGGAAACGGCTGTTATAGAGACTGTAAAAAACGGGATAATGACAAAAGACCTGATGCTGATTGCCGAGCCGAAAGTTAGTAAATATGCATTAACTGAAGAGTTTATTGACGCTGTGGCAGAAAGGCTTAGTAAAAAGTTATAGGCTGTGCTTTAAGTTTTATCCAATTTTAAGCGGGTCTATTCTTTCAAAATGGTTTTTGTTGTTTGTCAGTAGAATAAGATCATGCCTTAGGCATAAAGAAGCAATGATAAGGTCGAAATCGCCAATAATGTTACCTTGTTTTCTCAATTTATTTCTTTCACGGCCAAAGATTTTGCATGCTTCTTGATCGATTGATAAAACAGAAATTCCATCAAGAAATTTTTCTAATGCGTCAAGACTGGCCTCATAATTTTTTGAACCATAAACGCCTTCATAAAGTTCGGCGACTGATATGATGCTCGTAGAAATGCCTGATGGAGCATATTTTTCAAGCTTTTTTGTCGCAGTTTCTACACCATTAAGATGGTCAATAATCCAGTCTGTATCAACCAGATATTTCAAAGCTTAACCCGTGATCTCGTAGATATGAGCCTGTCTGAATAAATATCCCGTTTCAATTTTTCCGAATCAACAAGTCCTTTCCAGGCGCCTGCTGTTTCTTTGAGCAGTCTAATGGTCTTTACAGACTTTCTGCTCTTCAAATGATCTATATATTCGAGAACTTCTTTTTTCCCATCTTCCGGCAGGTCTCTCAATTTATTTATAATTTTATCTTCAATAGCTTTTGTAGACGGCATATGCTCTCCTTCCCGTGATATGAAAAATTATACCATAAATGTGAAACTTCTTTATCCAAATTTCTTTAAATTATGGGTAGTTAGAATCGCCCGGATCTGCCTCCATCTATTGTGCCAAGCATGATAGCGGGAATCTAATAGATGGTCTAAAAGCTCAAAGAAAGCAACTACTCTTTTTTCCCCTTCACCCACCATTCACTTTTCTCAGAGAACCACCATAATGATGAGTCTGTCTCAAGGATAGTTTTTGACAGTTCGCGTGCAATGTCCGTCTTAAGGCGCTTTATCGCAAAATCGAGCCATTCGTCAGCATACTTGTTGCCGAGGTCTTTGTATTCTTTCAGGGCAAGTATCATCTCAAGCTGATCGGCATCATAAGCCAATCGCGCTTCGATGCTCTCTCCTTTTAGAAACTCAAGGATGAGTTCCTTTATCTCGTGTCCAAAAGGCAATGTATCCGCAAGATCATTCACAGCCTTTTCCTCATCGGTCTTCACATATTTCTTGTTAACATAATTCAGATCCCCGATCCTCGCTTCCGGAAGGTCGTGGAAAAGGCACATCTTGATGAGCTTATCGGTATCAACATTTTTTGACAGGCGACCGAGGGTGTATCCTATATATACTGTCCTGAAAATATGTTCTGCAACAGATTCAGCCCCTGAGCCCAGGAACTGGAACCCTGTCCTCGGCGTGCGTTTGAGCATCCCGGCCTCGAATAAAAAATTAGCGATTCTTTTCATATTAATCTATCTTCTCCCTTTCAACGAACGCATCCTTTAAAAGCCTCGACTGTCTTTCGAATGCCTGTCTTGGATTCTTTGAGTCTTTCATTAAAGCGATCTCCTGGGTAATAAGTCTCGCAAGATTTAATATATGCGTGTCGACCTTGCCGGACTCTCGTTTATACAAAGGATGGTCACGGTTTATATAAATTGTAGTCTCTTCGGTAAAGACCTCAGGCCCCTGATCCCCGAAGCTGTCGACAACGCAGGAGACTCCGTACTGCCCGAATTTCATTTTCTTGATGACAGCATTGGGCGTGAGTTTCTTCACCTTCGGTTTTTTCTTCCTCTTCTTTTCCAAAGGCTTGGGTTTTTCCTGTGTTCCAGAAACAACCTGCTCTGTCGCGGCCTTTTGTTTTGTCAAAAGACCTGCGCCCCCAATCCCCTTTGATGCCTCATCTGCAATCGGCAGCGCGCCAAAGGGCGAGAGCTCAGGATTGTGAGATAAGGCCTTATAAACGCGATGCAAGGCTTCATTTAAAGCGCGACTTACAATCCTGCCCTCCTTTTTTACAGTAAGCCTGTGCAGGACTTTCTTTACGTCCTCTATTATTTTTTCCATTACCTTCAAAAAGGTCTGATATTCCGGTGAATCTTTTATGAATCCGGTTCGGTCGCTCGTTATGGGAAGGAAATCGGCATTCACCTCGCCCCTTACCCGGGCCATGATCTTTCCCCACGTCTCCATGCCGAATAGTTCCCTGCGTACAGTAACCTGTTTGACCTTGATCTCTATGCCGAGTTCATCTGTGGATGCCAGTGTCTGGGGCAGTATGATTATCTCTCCGTGAACAGGACCAAGAGCAGTGCCCTCGAGGAAAGGTATTTTGTGCCCTGTGAGACTTCGCGGAGTAATCGTATGATTGTTCAGCCTTACCCTGAAGTTCGGGGCTTTAAGGGGAGTCCCTTCGATTATCCTGGCCTCTATGTCTATAAGCTCGAACCTTCTGCTCATGCCGGTCAGCATTACTGTTGTCCCCTCATTTTTTCTGAAATCCGGCGGCAATATCTCAAGGGGAAGGCTCCACGTATCGCCTGGTTTTTCCCATTCCTTCTTATCAAATATGACCCTGCCTGTAAAATCGCCCTTCTTTGTTAATACCTCAAATCGTTCGCAGGCGGAAAGACTTGCGAATTTCCCGATGCCGAACTGCCCTATCCTATCCCTTCCATAAACAGGGGATTTTGAGGAGTAGAGTTTCTGCTGGGAGCCGATATTAAAGTACTGTTTCAGCCCTTCCCTGTCCATTCCGGCCCCATTGTCTTTTATCTCGATGCTGTCCTCAGACACCATAATTTCGACAAGTGTCGCATCCGCATCATAAGCATTGTTCACTATCTCGCGTATGAACTCGATGCTTTCAGTATACAGCCTTTCGCCTATAGTGATTATATGGCTCTTGTCGACTGTGACAGGGATATATTCTTTTTCAGTATCCATCAGGAGACTATTTTAACACAACGGGCAAAAAACCGAGGGAACAGTATATCACAGGGTAATAGAAGAAATTAATAACTTATTGCAGCTTTAAGAAATGCCTTTGCTGAAATCTTTTTTGACTTTTTTCTGAGAGCCCTTACATGCGCCACGCTGTCTTTCACATCGGTATATCCATAGGGGTTGAATCTCTCTCGGACCATCTCCTCAAGAATGCTGACCGGATAAATGCCCTTTTCCCTGGCCTCCCTTATGACCGCATCTTTCAAGGACGAATCGAAGGAGAGCGTCCATTTCTCTTTTTTGAGCGCCGCTTTTGCCATAGTATCACCTCTTATACGTATAATATTACGTATCTACTTGCTGGCATATCAACAGAAAAATAATAAAATAGCCAACTCGTCGCGTATGAATGACTAAATAATATAAGCAACAAGGGGAAAAACAGTAGAATTGTCTCAATTATTTAAAGCCTCCTGATACCATCGTGCTTAATTTCGGGAATCGTTGGTTTTCAGAGATTCTCTATGTGCTTGCTTAAGGCATTGAATAAAATCTTCTCGTGATTTTGAGTTCTTCCAGCACCAGGCTAATTTATTTTGAACCCTCTGGTCTTGTTCAGGCGTCTTTTCATGTAACGAAAAGTTCCGTGGGGCCAGGTCAACATTTATTTTCAGACTGACAAACTTGAACTACTATGTGTAAATTATTAATTGACATATAGTATAACTCTATGTATATTAGTTATTATGATTGAACGGGAGTTATATAAAGAGATTGAGCCTGTTATTAAAACCAAAGAGGCTATTATTGTTACCGGTATGCGCCGTACCGGAAAAACAACCCTGCTCCGGCATATTTTTGAAAAAATAAAGGAAGATAACAAAATCTTTCTTGATCTCGAAAATCCAATCAACAGGAAATACTTCGAAGAAACAAATTATGAAAAAATACTTGATGGATTTAAATTCCTCGGTCTTAATACAAAACGAAAGGGTTATATTTTTTTGGATGAAATCCAGTTTATAAGAAATATCCCCTCCATCGTCAAGTTTTTATCAGACCACTACAATTTAAAATTTCTTCTAACCGGCTCTGCGAGCTTTTATCTTAAGAATCTTTTTTCAGAATCCCTGGCAGGAAGAAAATACATATTTGAGTTATTCCCTTTGAGTTTCACGGAATTTCTTGACATAAAAGGCGCCAAACTAAAAATGCCGACAAACGGGACAAAGATAACAGAAGTGATTTTTGAAGAACTATCCCGGTATTATAACGAGTACCTTTTATTTGGAGGATTCCCTGGTGTGGCACAAAAAGAATCAGTTCAGGAAAAGAGGATGATGATTGATGATATATTTTCCTCTTATTTTCAGTTGGAGGTTGTTCAATTAGGCGATTTCAGGAAGACAAATGTAATCAGGGACATGATGCTCCTTTTGATGGAGAGGGTCGGCTCAAAACTTGATATTCAAAAACTTTCAAAGGAACTCGGGGTTTCAAGGATTTCCGTAAATGAATATATCTCTTTTCTGGAAAATACATATTTTATTAAACTGGTAAGGCCATTCAGTCGTAACCGGGACATCGAAATAAGAAGCACTCCCAAGGTATATCTCTGCGATACAGGAATGATCAACCGCTATTCACAGGTGAGTGAAGGTTCATTATTTGAAAATAATATTTTTTCCATACTCAGAACAAAAGGCGCAGTTAATTATTATCAGAAGAAAAGCGGTGTTGAAATAGATTTTATCCTCGATAAGAAATTTGCATACGAAGTAAAGAACATGCCGGATATCAAGGACATTAAGAATTTGCGAACACTCAGCGAAGAGCTGAAGTTGGAGGGCTTCACCATAGTCTCCAGAAAATACAGCAAGCTTGAGAATGTTACATATGGGTTTATGATATAAAATAGCCTGAAGCTGTCACAAAACGGTAATCAGCAAAATGTCTGAAT
>JAKAKQ010000117.1 GCA_021813425.1 Nitrospirota bacterium | reverse complement strand
TCAAAAGACGTGAAAAAGAAGATGTCGACATTCGGAATGAGCGGCGTTGATAAGCCTTTTGCCGGAGCATCATCCGGCTGTACATCCTGCAGCAAAAGTACATGCAGTTCATGCAAGTAGTTCTTACTCTTCGGGATAAACAAAAGGGTTAGACCGCAAAATTTTTGTCAACTTCAATGGCCTGCCGTCCATAACAAAAACAGCCATTCCCCTTCCTTCAGTTCTTCTCCCTGAAGTGATCCAGGTGCTCTTCCATGCAATATTTACAAATATCTGATTGTTTTCTATCTCAACCCAGCGAGGGGTAAAAGTAAGTTCAACAGTATCAAAGCCTTTTTTATTGGCTGTAATGTCTTTATACCCTTCTTCTGAGGAATTCTTCTGCAAAGCGATAGTATCATTTTTAATAAAAGCGATTTTTATTGATTCTGCCAGAGCAAACGCCTCGATTGAGGTCTTTGATTCCTGCGATACCTGCTTGACCTCTTTTTTGCCGCAAGAGATAAGGATTAATAAAATGAACAAAAAAAGCGCTGTCTTTCTCATTATTCCTCCTGTATTTCAAATCCTTTATTTTGCTAATAATAAAACTTCGTTTTCTTTTTTGCAATATCCCGTTTTTATAGGGCTTCAAAATAAGAACATTTTCTTGCCCTTGGCCATGTTTTAATGCTATTGTTAGCGTATTTAAATAAAGCTAAAATATTGAACAGATGCTTTCAAAAGTCTTAAGCGCAAGCGTTATAGGTATCGAAGCATATAAAGTTGAGGTAGAGGTTGATATATCCTCGAGGGGGCTGCCTCATTTTTCAATGGTCGGACTTCCTGATGCCGCAGTAAAGGAAAGCCGCGACAGGGTAAGGGCTGCCTTAAAGAATATCGGGTTTAATTTTCCCTTAAAACAGATTACGGTCAACCTTGCGCCTGCAGACCTCAAGAAAGAGGGGTCTTCTTTTGACCTGCCTATAGCCATAGGCATTATTGCTTCAGAGGGACTGATTGAGCCGGAGGCGTTAAATGGTTATCTCTTTGCAGGGGAGCTTTCACTTGACGGGAGGCTTAAGCCTATCAGGGGCGCCCTTTCCATTGCGATCATGGTTAGAGATATTGGATTAAAGGGAATTATTCTGCCTTCAGAGAATGCATCTGAAGGTGCTGTTGTGAACGGAGTTAAGGTGTATGGTATCCGGAGCCTGCCGGATGTTGTAGCGTTTTTAAGAGGTGAAAAAAAATTTGAACCGTTTATAACTGATATCTCAGAGACAATGAAAGAGCACTCGATTTATGAGGATGATTTCTCTGAGGTTAAAGGACAGGAGCATGCAAAACGCGCACTTGAGGTTGCAGCAGCCGGTGGTCATAACGTCCTGATGATAGGGCCGCCGGGTTCCGGGAAAACAATGCTTTCAAAACGTCTTCCAACTGTACTTCCAGGCATGACATTTAATGAGGCGCTGGAGACTACGAGGATCCACAGTGTTGCAGGGTTGCTGAAGGATGGGCAGCCTTTATTGGCTACAAGGCCGTTCAGGTCGCCGCATCATACTATTTCGGATGTAGCGCTGATCGGGGGCGGACAGATCCCAAAGCCAGGTGAAGTCAGCATAGCGCATAACGGAGTTTTATTTCTGGATGAAATACCGGAGTTCAAGAGAAACGTGCTTGAGGTTCTCCGTCAGCCGATCGAAAACGGAGAGGTGACCGTATCAAGGGCTGTTGCATCTATAACCTATCCTGCGTCATTCATGCTTGTCAGCGCCATGAACCCATGTCCATGCGGTTATCTTGGAGACATAAAACATCAATGCACATGCACACCCGGACAGATTTACCGTTATAGGAGAAAGGTCTCAGGTCCGTTGCTCGACAGGATAGACATACACATTGAAGTACCTGCAGTCCCTTACAAGGAGCTTTCAACGGAATATTCCGGAGAAAAGTCAGAGGACATAAGAAAAAGGGTCGTAACAGCAAGGGACATTCAGCTCATGAGATTTAAAAATGATAAGATCTATTCAAACGGACAGATGAAGACAAGGCATATCAAGAAATATTGCAAACTTAAAGGCGATGCTCAACCCCTTCTTGAGACAGCCATGCATAAGCTGGGGCTGTCAGCGAGGGCTTATACAAGGATATTGAAGCTGTCCCGCACAATCGCCGATCTCGAATCCTCCGCAGACATCCAGTCCCATCATATCTCAGAATCGATTCAGTACAGGACACTGGATAGAGGAGTGTTTTAAGCCACAAAAAAATATGTAGCGAGCTGGACGCATTGCTTGCAGATTTTAAGGGGGTATAGCTGGCTGTTGATTTATAATAGATCAGAATGGATCGAAAACTCATGATAGGACAATAGGACAGTGTCATATGGGAGTTCACCATGCCAGTACCGATATCTGACAAGCTATTCATAGACTATCTTCAATGTAAGCACAAAGCATTTCTCAAGCTCTCAGGGAAAAGTGGCGTTAAAAGCGATTTCGAGAAGTTTCAAGATGAGAACCATGCAGAATATTGCCAACGAGCACGAGAGCTCTTCTTAATAACTGGCGGTAGCACAACAATATCGACCGTAAACAGTTCATTCAAGGAAATTAAGAAGCAGAATCTATCAGTCGCCGTCGGCATCTCGATTTCCAATGATAAACACTCTCTGATTCTTGATGCAGCAGAAATGGCTTCACAATCTTCTCCTCGGAAACCAGTTTATAATCCGATCATCTTTTTGCCCCATCAAAAAATAAGCAAACAACACAAGCTCTTACTGGCGTTTTATGGTTCGGCTCTGGGCCACGAACAAAAAATAGAACCTGCGAGCGGAAGGATTTTTTTTAGTGATAAGCTCTCTTCCATAAAGGTGCAGCTTGCATCCCTGATTAAAACAGTGGGCAAAATAGAAAAAGAAATTACCAATATGATTGACAAGCAAACAGCGCCGCCTTTAAGACTCAACGATCATTGTAAAATATGCGAGTTTCAGGAGATCTGTTATGCGGCTGCAAAGGAAAAAGATGATCTTAGCCTTCTGAGAGGTCTTAGCGGAAAAGAAATCGATACGTTGAACAAAAGAGGGATTTTTACGGTAACACAATACTCATATACCTTTCGTACGCGACGGGAGAAAAAAATTGCGTCCCAGCAAATCCTCAAGCATCATCATTCCCTCAATGCTTTGGCAATCCGAACGCAGACAATTTATATCTCAGGAAAACCAGTGCTCTCTTCTGCCGCAATGCGGGTATATCTTGATGTCGAAGGAATCCCTAATGAGAAATTTTATTATCTGATCGGCCTGGTTATTGATGATGGAAAAAACGTCTCATCACATTCCTTCTGGGCAAACGACAAGTCCGGAGAAAAAATAATCTGGGGTTCATTTCTTGAAAAGATGGAAGCATTGAAGGATTTTGTCTTGTTTCATTATGGCAGTTATGAAACTAAGTTCCTCAAGCAGATGGGTGCGCAATATGGCGGCAGCAGTGAATTGCTTGAAAAGATAAAATCACGCTCCTTCAATGTATTGGCGGCAATATATGGGCACATCTATTTTCCGACATATTCTAACGATTTGAAAAGCATTGCATCATTCCTAGGGTTCAAGTGGTCTGACTATAACGCTTCAGGTCTCATGAGCTTGTTGTGGCGGCAGCAATGGGAGGTAACGGGCAAAATCATTTATAAACAAAAGTTGCTTACCTATAACCATGAGGACTGTCAGACCTTAAGAACAGTCGCCGATTATTTGGAGGGTATATCTACCACGAACAACTTCGAGAAATATCCAATGAAACATACAGATCAGCTTAAAAGAGACAAACCTTATGACATTTTCAGGGAGAACAATTTTTATTTTCCGGATCTTGAGAAAATAAACCTGTGCGCCTATTTTGACTACCAGCGAGATAAAGTGTATGCTCGCATAAGCCCAATGCACAGAAAGTCCATCACCAAAAAAGCTCATAAGTTCAAGAAGAATCACAAGATCAATCAAACAATAAATTTACTGCGTCCTAAAAAATGCCCACAGTGTAATGCGCTGATTCCATATAGGCATGCCAATTATTCAAAAATTGTTTACGATATCAAAATGCATGAGTCAGGGATAAAAAGATGGGTTGTTAAATATACATTTTCACGATTTCGTTGTAAGAAATGTAATAAAGCATTCGTTCCAACCATATATAAAAAAGCCACTGCTTCAAAATATGGGCAGCATCTGATGGCATGGGTAATTTATCAGCATATAGGACGACTAAAATCACAACATGCCATAGTTGAGGATTTGCAAGAAATATTCAAGTATCATTTTCCACTTTCCATTATTGGTGATTTTAAAACACGTGCTGCTTCCTGCTATAAAAGTGATTATGACGAATTATGGTCGAACCTCTTGAACGGTACATTGCTCCATGTGGATGAAACTAAGGTGAGCGTCAGGGGTGTGACGAACTACGTCTGGGCATTTGCCAATATAGACACTGTTTATTATATGCATACGAATACCCGCGAAGGAGATTTTTTGAAAGAAAAATTAAGTGCGTTCAAAGGCGTGCTGGTTTCAGATTTCTATACGGCATATGATTCAATTCCATGTGTGCAACAAAAGTGCTTAATTCATCTGATCCGAGATATGAACGAAGATATTTTGAAAAGTCCTTTCGACGGGGAGATGAAGGAGTTGGGCAAAGACTTTACTGCTTTATTAACTCCGATTATCGAAACTATTGACAAATACGGTTTGAAAAAGCGGCATCTACATTTACACGAAAAAGCTGTACTCAGATTTTTCAAAAAACTGGAAGATAGGGAGTACAGTTCGGAATTAGCCAAAAACTTCCGAAGGCGGATGGTGAAATACAAAGACAAACTTTTTTCGTTTTTGGTCTATGATGGTATCCCATGGAACAACAATAACGCGGAGCATGCGGTTAAGCGGTTTGTATTCCTCCGCAATGTTATCAATGGGCTATCAACTGAAGAGAGTATCAAAGAGTATCTGATATTACTCAGCATTTGTGAAACGCTTCGCCTGAACAACAACAGTTTTTTTAAGATTTTAGTGTCAAAAGCATCAGACCTGATTCGATTAAAAAATGACTGCCAGTATGGCATCGGCTTGACAACACATCAACCCTGATGTATATAATAAATATGAAGCGGAGGTGTGATTGTACAATCTCGTCTTCTACACGACAGAGCGCGGAGATTCACCGGTTGATGATTTCTTGGATGGACTGGACAAAAAGGCACGGGCGAAGGTGGCTGCGCACCTATCTCTTTTGGAAGAGCAGGGGCCGAATCTCAAGCGGCCTTATGCTGATGTCGTCAGAGGAAAAATCAGGGCGTTGAGGATACACCATAGTTCGAATCAGTACCGTATTCTCTATTTCTTCGAAATGCGCGATCAGGTTGTTTTGACACATGCTTTTTCCAAGAAGACGCAGCAATTGAAAGAGAAGGACATTGAATTAGCAGAAAGACGCATGGAAGACTGGCTCCGGCGTTTTCCGGCGGGAGGTGCAACATGAAAAAAGGTAAAGTTCGGACATTCCGAAGCAGGTTGAGCGAAGATCTTAAAGATCCCGAATTCAGAGCGCATTATCAGAAGGAGCGGCAGGCGCTTATTTTGGCGATGAAGATCGCGAAGCTTCGGGAGAAAAAGGGACTGTCGCAACAGCAATTGGCGAAGCTGATGGGAACCAGCCAGCAGGCGATTTCACGGATTGAAAGCGGCGACTATGAAGGTTTTACGCTCAAGACCATAGAGAAGATCGCCGAAGCGACAGGTACGCGGGTCAAGATCGAGTTTGTTGCGGCATAGTCTATCATTCGGCCTTATTTCTTGAAATGTCTCAATGACTGCCCGATTCCTCTTGCATGGACGCTTCCTTTCTATATCACATAAGCAAAGCCAGCGGCTGTGGACTTGACAAAGAATTAAAAGAAGATTATTCTAATATTATGAAACTATCGAACTATACAAAAATCTTTAAAGCCCTTTCTAATGAGCAGAGGCTGAAGATATTTATGATGATTTATAAAAACTGCTGCTCTCCGGAAGGCTCTAAGATCGGAGCGGGGATTCGCATAAAAGGAGAATCATGCTGTCCGGTAGGAGGAAGCATGGAGAAGGCATTCACAAAGATATGTGACTGCATGAACCTTTCAAGGTCAACAGTATCGCATCATTTTAAGGAGCTCCAGAATGCCGGACTTATAACATGTGAGCGTGAGGGGCAGGTCTATCGCTGCAGGGTAAATAAGGACGTGATAGATTCCATAAAAGATTTCATGAAGTAAATTTTTTTGTACCTGAGGTTCGATTGTTTTAGAATACTAAGATAATGAAAGGAGGTGAGAAAGAATGGAAAAAGAATGCTGTAATGTCAAGGTCACTGAAACTGAAGACGGATTTAGGATTGACGTTAAAGGAGAGGGCGTCAAAGAGAAAGCTGAAGCCGTTTTTAAAAATTGTTGCAGTGAAGAGATGAGAAAGAAGGGCTTTCAATTCTGTTGCGGATCCGGCAAATAAATATTCTTTAGCTTGCCGGCATATCACTAAGCGAAGAAAGGGCATGCTTGTGAAAGCTGCCCTTCCTTTTTTGGCTGTTGGAAAAAGAAATTACAAGCACTGGAGGTCGTCTGTAACTGCTGAAGAAGTTCAGCAGCTGGAATGCTCCAAAAAGACGGTTGATTATCCAAAGTTATTTTTCTCCTCCACCTTCAACCAAGGCGTTTCTCAAAGATCTTCCGGAAATGAAACCGGTAGATCGCAAGCGTGATGTCCTGCCTATTTGCATTATCCCTTTAATAAATCGTACTTTATTTTCAGGTAATGTAAAAAAGGGTCGAAAATATATAATTGTTTAAAGACTGCGGCTGTCAGGATAACTGCGCCGGCTCCTATTCTTTCGAACCCTGTATTATCCGTTCCACATCGGCCCTCTCAAGCATCTCTTCCTTCATCAACGCCTCTGCCAGTGCGTCAAGGGTATGTCTTTTTCCGTTTAATATTTCAGCCGCCCTTGATTCCGCATTGATGATCATTTTCTGGATCTCCTGGTCCATCACCCAGGCCATCTCCTCGCTGTAGCGTTTTGGAAGAGAAAGTTCCCTGCCCAGGAACGGATGTTCTTCTCCGCGCCCGAGATTTATCGGGCCGAGCTTGTCGCTCATTCCCCACTGCGCCACCATCTTCTCGGCCAGTGATGTTGCTTCTTTCAAGTCGTTCTGTGCGCCGCTGCTGATGTCGTTAAAGACGATCTTTTCCGCAACCCTTCCTGCAAGGGCTATACTTAATCTGTTCATAAGATAGGTGCGTGGATAATAATGTCTGTCTTCCCCGGGAAGGAGCTGTGTAACGCCCATCGCCATTCCGCGCGGGATGATGCTGACCTTGTATATAGGATCAGCGCCGGGAAGTTCCCACGCGGCAAGGGTATGCCCTGCCTCATGATACGCTGTTATCCGCTTTTCCGCATCGCTGATGGTCACCTCTTTCACTGCCCCCATAAGGATAATGTCCTTGGCCTCTTCAAAGTCATGCATATCTATTTTCTCCTTGCCCTTTCTCAAGGCAACGAGTGCGGCTTCGTTTGTAAGATTCTCAAGGTCGGCGCCTGTCATGCCCGGGGTGCCCCTCGCCAAGATCTCGAAGTCTACATTGTCTGATAGCACCTTGCCCCTGACATGGATTTCAAGGATCGCCTTGCGTTCTTTCCAGCCCGGCCTGTCTATTACAATATGCCTGTCGAATCTTCCCGGTCGTAAAAGCGCCGGGTCAAGCACATCAGGCCTGTTGGTTGCGGCCATAACGATCACCTCGGTGTGAGGGTCAAACCCGTCCATCTCGCTGAGAAGTTGGTTCAGGGTCTGCTCCCGCTCATCATGGCCGCCACCAAGGCCGGTGCCGCGCGTGCGGCCTACGGCATCGATCTCATCAATGAAGATTATGCTCGGGTGCGCATCCTTTGCCTTCTTGAACATGTCCCTGACGCGTGAGGCTCCGACCCCCACAAACATTTCGATGAACTCGGAAGCGCTGATGCTGTAAAAAGGAACCGCAGCCTCCCCTGCTGTTGCACGTGCAAGAAGGGTCTTGCCCGTTCCCGGAGGCCCGACCAGAAGCACTCCCTTTGGTACTTTGGCGCCGATCTTTGCGAATCTGGAGGGGTCTTTCAGGAACTCTATCGTTTCCCTAAGTTCCATCTTTACATTGTCCATCCCCGCAACGTCTTTAAACGTTATGCTCGGTTTTTTCGTATCATACAGTTTGGCCTTGCTCGCCCCGAACGTAAAGAGCCCTCCAGGCCCGCCCTGTATCTGTTGATTCCTCTTCATCATCAGGATCCAGAAACCGATAATCAGCGCCCACGGCAGGACCCCGATCAGAATCTGCCAGAAATATCCCTGTTCACCGGACTCGACGGTGATAATCACATTCTTTTCCTTCAACTGGGGCAGGAGTCCTTCACCCTGAAAATCAGGCAGGACGGTCTGGAAGTATCTCACCTGTGCGGGTTTCTTTTCTCCCGGCAACTGTATGCCCACTTCTTTAGCCAATTCTCCGCTTACAAGCAGCTTTTTTATTGAAACGGATTTTATATTGCCTGCGTTTAATTGTTCCATGAACTGAGTGTAGTTTATCGTATAATGCGCGGGAGGGCCGAAGTTGAAAAGACTATTCCAGGCGAATATAATCACTAAAGCGATAGCAAGTGCTGCAATGTATCTCCAATAGATACCGGGGATGCCGCCTATGTTGTCTTTCTTATCTTCAGCCATGATTATTTCAGCGCGCTTTTTGGTTGTTTGTCCTTCTTATCTTTTAGATTCCTTGCCTGTTTGTTCGCCTTTTGTTTCTGGCCCTT
>JAKAKQ010000374.1 GCA_021813425.1 Nitrospirota bacterium | reverse complement strand
TTTGCCGCACGGGTAAGAGAACTCTTCCCCGGATGCCCCACAAGAAGAGAACAAGAAATAGCAGAACACGCCTGCCTCAAGTATAGCGGCAGGGTCGGGCGGTCGGCCTCTGCCAAAACATTGGATGAGGTAGCGGTTCGTTTAGCGGTAATTGCGCACGCCCGGCATTGGGAGACGAAATACGACGAGTTTTTAGCAAAGGGATACGATAGGTGGGAGGCTCGTGCCTCAGTGGAGGAGGCTGTACGTCGGGTGTTGAAGAGGTGGGAGACGCGGAAGAAACCATAGGGGTTTGTGAAAAACCTATAAGGGTTTGCCCTTTACATGAGACGATCCAAATGGAAAAAAGAGGGCTTTAGAGTCAGCGAAGCAATAAACAAGGGTGTTTCGCAGGAAGTAAACCCCGAAATTACGGATCATAGATTCAACGAGAGACTCTGAACTTTTTAAAAACAGATTTATTCTGCAGACTCGTCACCTCTTTTTTATAAAAAAAGCTATAATTTAGAAGGGTGATATCTGATGGAGATAAAATTTTCACGCCATGCTAAAAGGCGGGCAAAACTTTATGGGATTTCTGAAACGGCAATAACGGACATTTTAAAGAATGTAAATTTACATCAGGGGGAACATAAGATTATAAAAGATGTTCCTGGATTTAAGTATCCCTTAAAGATTGTCGTCTCCGTTGAGGAAGATTTAATAACCGTAGTTACAAACTATCCGTTGAAGAAAGGAAGGAAAAAATGAGAGTACATTATGATAATAAGGTTGATGCCCTATATATTAAGTTAGGAAACCAAAAGCCTGAAGGGGTTGTTGAGATTTCAGAAGGAGTTAATTTAGATACGACGTCTGAAAACAAAATAGTTGGGATAGAAATACTCAATGCTTCCAAAAAGATGAACATCAAAACAATTCTCTCCTACGAACTTGAACTTGATAATAATTTGATTCGGAAAAGTGCCTAACACTTATAAGGCCCCGCTATGTCTCAGACTCATCTGATCCGCTCGCCCCGGCGAGTCGCCGAGGAGACCGAGGCGGAAAGAAAATAAACAACCCTGTTCGGAAATAAAATAGAAAATTCCATTTCCTTAATGTTATTAAAGTCCACTGTATGATGAAGAGAATATTTAGAACATTTGCCCGGATAATTATTGCTATATCCATTATCTTGTTTGTGGTATGGATATATATAGCACAGCCGACAACCCAGAAAAACCATAAATCATCGCTGCATGTTGACGAGGCTCGCTTAAGGACTCACGTAGAGACCCTCTCTAAGAGACTTTCCCCTCGCGATTATAAAGAAACCGACAACCTGAATAAATGCGCTGATTATATTTTCAGGAATTTTGTCCAGGCAGGCGCTGTTGCGGAACGTCAAGAGTTTATGGTTGAAGGGAAGAAATATTTTAATGTCATAGGAAGATTCGGCAAGGAAAAGACTAAGCAGATAATTATTGGTGCGCACTACGACGCAGTTCAAGGGACCCCTGGTGCAGACGACAATGCAAGCGGCATGGCCGGTTTGATAGAACTTGCATATCTAATCGGGAAAAGTGACCTCGATAAAGGCATTGAGTTGGTCGCCTACAGTCTTGAAGAGCCACCATTTTTTGGCACAGGCATGATGGGTAGTGTATTTCATGCAGCAAGCATCAGCAGTGATCAGAACATACAGGGCGTAATAGTTTTGGAGATGATCGGATATTACGACGACCACCGGGGTTCTCAGTCATATCCGATGGCTTTGCTGAATATCCTTTATCCCAACCGCGGGAATTTTATTGCGGTTGTCGGTAGGACGGGTCAAAGAGAATTTACGAAGAGGGTAAAAATGGGAATGAAAGGTGCAACCGATATGCCTGTGTACTCAATAAATGCGCCTGAGTTCATTCCCGGCATAGACTTCTCAGATCACAGAAATTACTGGGCCCATGGTTTCAATGCGCTAATGATCACAGATACGGCTTTTTACAGGAATAAGGAATATCACAAACCCGGTGATACACCTGATAGATTAGATTATAGCCGGATGGCCAAAGTTGTCGTAAGCGTATTTGAGGCAATTAAGAAATTATGAGAGGCGTTAGTCTTTTCATCCTCCAAGATAAGCCTCGATTACCTTTTTGTTGTTTAGAAGATCAGCGGAACTGTCTCCCAGTACGATACTCCCTGTCTCCAGAACATATCCTCTATGGCTTATTTTCAAGGCCATCCTTGCATTCTGTTCAACAACGAGAATGCTTGTTCCGTTTTTGTTGATCTCCTGGATTATATTAAATATTTCCTTTACAACAAGAGGCGCAAGCCCCATTGACGGTTCATCAAGCAACAGAAGTTTCGGTCTGGCCATTAAGGCCCGTCCAATCGCAAGCATCTGTTGTTCCCCCCCTGAAAGTGTCCCTGCAGGCTGATTTGCCCTCTTTTTCAATATCGGGAAACGGTCAAAAACCTCTTCGATATCTTTTTTTATCTGGAGAGGATCTTTCCTTATAAATGCGCCAAGCTCAAGGTTTTCGATTACCTTTAAGGTCTTAAGAATCGCCCTCCCTTCAGGTACCTGCACAATCCCACCCCTGACGATTAAATGAGCAGGGCTTTTTGTAATGTCATTGCCTTTGTATAATATCTTCCCTTTCGCTGCCCTGACAATTCCTGAAATGGTGTTTAATGCCGTGCTCTTGCCTGCGCCATTTGCCCCGATCAGGGCAACTATTTCCCCTTCATTGACTGTAAGTGAAATCCCTTTCAGCGCCTGGATATGACCGTAATTTGCATAAACTTCAGTGAGCTCAAGCACTCTTTTCATCCTTGCCAAGATAGGCCTCAATGACCAGCTTCTCTTTCCTTATCTCCTCAGGAGAGCCCTCAGCTATTATTTCTCCAAAATTCATGACCGCCACGTAACCACATATGCCCATAATTACCTTCATGTCATGTTCAATAAGGCATATTGTGTAGCCATTTTTATTGATAAGTTTGATCTCGTTCATCAGTTCTTCTGTTTCAGCAGGATTCATACCTGCCGCAGGCTCATCAATAAGAAGCAGTTTTGGCTCTGTTGCCAGGGCGCGTGCCAGTTCCAGTTTTCTCTGCTCTCCGTAAGAAAGGCCGCCTGCCTTCAGATCGGCCTTTTCAGTCAGATGTACTATTGACAGAATATCCATGGCCTTCTCTCTTAATTGCTTCTCCTCTTTTTTCTTTTTTGGAAGGTCAAAGAACATGGAAACGGATGAATAAGAAAACAGCCTGTGCATTCCTACAAGTATGTTCTCCAGAAGGGACATGTCTTCAAAGACCCTGATGTTCTGGAATGTCCTGCTAATCCCTTGTTCGGTAACCACATGAGGCGGCTGATTTGTAATGTCGCTTTTGTTAAATATTATCCTGCCGGATGACGGTTTTAACAGGCCGCTTATTATATTGAAGACAGTTGTCTTGCCTGCGCCATTCGGACCTATCAACCCGAAGATCTGCCCCTCGCTTATTTCGAAAGAGACGCCGTTGAGCACCCTTAGCCCCCCAAAATCTTTTGCAATGTTCTCTAATTTAAGCATCCCGACCCATTAAATATTTTTTTAATATTCTTAAATGTCTCTTTACTGACAATCCCGTTGGGAAGATATAAAACAACAAGCAGTAAAATAAGGCCGTTCACTGCAAGCCTGTATGGTCCAAGGAACCTGAAGAGTTCAGGCAGAGTTGTCAGCACCGTACTTCCTGCCAAAGGTCCCCAGAGAGTCCTTGTGCCGCCAAGGATCGCAAAGGTCAGGATATCAACGGCGGGCTCAAAACCATATTCCCTCGGCGAGATAAAAAATGTAAAATGTGCGTTAAGACCGCCTGCAACTCCTGCGATAAAGGCGCCGATAGTAAAAGCCCAGACCTTAAAATATGTTGTCTTTATCCCCATAACAGATGCCACCACTTCATCTTCGTTGATCGCCTCGAGTATCCTTCCGAACCTTGAATCCCTGAGCCTTATAAAAAAATATATAAAAATCCCGATGACAAGCACAAGATGCCATAGTTCGGTTTTCAAAGGCACACCGTTTAAGCCAAGCGATCCTCCGGTAATGCTCATATTAAGGAATGCCACCCTGACAACCTCACCAAAACCAAGCGTTGCCATCGCAAGGTAAACTCCTGAGAGCCTCAATGTAGGGATTCCGATTATAAGCGCAACAGCAGCAGGCATCATCCCGCCTGCTATCAAGCTCAATCCAAAAGGCGCGTTCATCTTCATTGTTAAAAGCGCTGAGGTATATGCGCCTATACCCATAAACGCAGCATTGCCGAGAGATAACTGTCCGCAGGCAAGGGTTATGTAAATAGAGAGCGCAAGCATCCCGTGCACGAATATTGTGTAGATGAGCGTGTTATATGTCTGCCAGAAAGATGTTATTAAATCAGTCAAGCCATTACCCTTTCCTCTCTGGAACTTTTCCAAAAATACCTGAAGGTCTTATAAGCAGTATCAGGAACAACAGGCCGAAAGAAATTGCATCCCTGAAATCAGAGGATATATAGGCCACACTCATGATCTCTGAGAATCCCAGGATCAGCCCCCCTGCCATCGCCCCTCTTATATCTCCCATGCCGCCGAGGATTATAACTGCTATACCTCTATGCAATATCGGCCCTCCCATATATGTATGAATTGCGTTAAAATTAAGCCCTGTAAGGACACCTGCTGCACCCCCGAGTGCGGATGATGTAAAAGATGTTATCTGAAACACCCTTTCGACCGGGATTCCAAGAAGGGCTGCCGTCCTTCGATTTTCTGCAACCGCCCTCACAGCCTTCCCCCATTTTGTCCTCTTCAGGAGCAGGATCAGCATTATCATCAGGGAAAAGGATATCCCGATGATAACAAGCTGCAAGAGTGTAAGCTGGATATCTCCGATTTCATATGACTTTGTCGGGACAAAATCGAACGGGAAGCGGTAGGCCTCTGCCCCGAAAATTCCCTGCGAGATACTTGTTATTATCGTTGCACATCCGATAGTTGCTATCATAGGCGCAAGGTGATGGTACTTCTTTTTCCTCAATGGCCTAACCGCTACAAAGTCGATAATAAAACCGAGCAGTCCGGAGGCAAGCATGCTTGTTAAAATAGCGGGGATAATGCCGAGATTAAATCTGGTTACTGCAATTAATCCTGCAAATGCACCCACCATAAATACTGCTCCATGGGCAAGCGTTATCACTTCCAGGACGCCAAAGATCAGGGTGAATCCGATTGCAAAAAGGGCATAAACCGACCCTAATGCAAGTGCATTTGCGATCTGCTGTAGGAACATTTTTTATTCAGAGAAAATCGTAAACTTTTTGTCCTTTACGATTAAAACCCTTCCCTTTTGCTCGGCGTCCCGGTTTTCATTAAAAGAGAACTTTCCGCCGACCCCGCTGAAATTCTTCACCTTTGCAAGCTCATCCCTTAAGGAAGTCCTGTCTTTTTCCAGATCTCCTGTAAACTTCACTTTCTTAATAGCTTCAGCCATTATGTATAGCGCATCATATGCCTGGGCTGCAAACTGGTCAGGGTCAGAGCTGAATTTTTTCCTGTACGCCTTCACAAAGGACTGGTTCTTTTTATTTGTATCATCCAGAAACCACGGGCTTCCGCTTATAGCGCCCTCAGCAGCCTTTCCTGCTATCTCTGAAAGCTTTGAAGAATTAAAGCCGTTTCCACCGATGAAATGGATACTTGCAGGGATGCCCAGCTTTCTTGCCTGAAGGATTATGTTGGCCGCCTCCTCAACAAGGGCCGAGCATATTATTGCATCAGGGTTCAGGCCTTTTATTTTTGTGATCTGTGCCGAAAAATCGATATCTCCCTTAGAAAATGTCTCTGTTGCAACAACCTGAAGGTTTTCAGCCTCAACAGCCTTCTTAAATACGTCATAACCTGATTTTGTAAATGAATCGTCATTGCCGTACATTATGGCAACTTTCTTTATGCCGAGTTTTTTCTTGGCTATGCTTACAACCCTGGGAAGTATATCCGCCTCAGCAACAGAGTTCCTGAAAACATACGGGCCGATGGCTGTAATCCCCTCTGCTGTGTTTGATGTGCCGAAGACAACTGTCCTGCCGGCGTTTGCAACAGGGTCTGCAGCAAAGGCTGAGTTGGAAAGAGTAGGGCCGAATATCGCCAATACCTTATCCCTGAAAATAAACTTCTTGAATACATTTATCGCCTCTTCTTTTTTCCCCTGCTCATCCTCTATTATAAGTTTAATTTTATTTCCGTTTATCCCGCCTGCAGCATTAATCTCTTCTACTGCCAGTGTAAATCCGTTTTTAATTGGGACGCCATATTTTGCGATCGGGCCTGTCAATGCCTCTGCAACGCCGATCTTTATGTCTGCTGCAAGAGAAACAGATGCAGTGAATATAAAAATGAGACTTAAAATCATAATCTTATCTGACAACCTCATTATTATCCCTCCGATTAATTATTTATAAATTTGATTTAGATTATACATCTAATCGTTTTTTCAAAACAAATAGCAACCCATCGCTCAGGCAACCGTTTCAAACAAAAAAAATTCATTTTTATTGCAAAGGGCATTATTTCGAACTAAACTATGTATAAAACACCTTTAAAGGAGGAAAAACATGAGACGTTTGATATTAATGGCAACCTTGGTATTTGTTCTGAGCGTATTTACGTCAAATCTGTT
Source organism: Nitrospirota bacterium (assembly GCA_021813425.1). GTDB lineage: Bacteria > Nitrospirota > Thermodesulfovibrionia > Thermodesulfovibrionales > UBA6898 > JAKAKQ01. The sequence goes on along the minus strand of JAKAKQ010000374.1, from coordinate 2,217 downwards.
TGCAGCAGACACATTCGATCTGGTCATCCCTCTGCCGCTCACCGGGAAGCAGGCAAAATTCGGCGAGATGATGAAAAGGTCCTACGAGATTGCCGCAGAGGATATCAATGCCAAGGGCGGCATCAAGAAAAAGAAGCTTAACCTCTCCTTTGAAGATTCAGGCGCAAAGCCCGAGACAGCGCGGGCCATTGTTGAAAATCTGATCGACACAAAGAAACAGCCGATAATTGTCGGAGAATATACCTCTGCCTGCGCAAAGGCGGTCGCTGCGGTCGCTGAAGAGCGCAAAACCCCGTATCTCGTGGTTGCGAGCGCTGACGATGACATAACCCAGAAGAACTACAAATACGTATTCCGCCAGAACCCGGTCAATGCGCATTACAGCGATGGCATCATCGACTTCATCAGAAATGTGGTCAAACCTAAGACCATGGCTATCCTCTTTGAAAGCTCTGCTTTTGGCACATCAGGTGCTGAAGCCATGGTGAAGGATGCCGAGAAGGCTGGTATTAATGTGCTGCTGAAAGAGAAGTATGAGGCAGGCTCTGTGGACTTCAAGCCACTCCTTTCGAAGGTTAAGGCAGCCCAACCTGATGTTCTCTATATGGTCTCCTATGTTATGGATGCCTCCCTCCTGATGAAGCAAATCAAGGAACTGAGGATTGACGCAAAGCTTTTTGCAGGCGGCGCTGCAGGCTTCGCAATCCCCGAGTTTATCGACAACGCAAAAGACGCAGCAGAATATGTAATCACGGCAACGCTCTGGACAACGCAGCTGAAGTACCCGGGAGCGAAGGAATATGCGGAAAAGTACAAGAAGAAATATGGCGACTATCCTTCCTATCATGGTGCATCAGCCTATTCTGCCCTTTTTGTGACAAAGGAAGCGCTTGAAAAGGCAAAGGACTGGACGCCTGACGGAATACGTGCTGCGCTAAAGGCAACAAACACCATGACTGCCTTCGGCCCTGTCAAATTCGAGGATAAGGAAGGATACCAGAACCAGAATTTCTCTGATACCTTTGTGCTTCAGGTCATCAAAGGCGAGCATGAGACTATATGGCCCGAAAAATATGCAAGCAAGAAGTACTTATACCCCATTCCGACTTGGAGAGAGAGAAGGTGAGAACAACCCCTCAATATCCCCCCTTAGTAAGGGGGGAATTTAAGGGGGGTAAGCTATGACCTCACCACAGCTTGAAGTCCTTCTGCAGACTCTCATAGCCGGACTTCTTTTAGGCGGTCTATACGCCCTTATCGGCATAGGGATGACCCTCATTATGGGCGTCATGAAGATCATCAACCTCGCCCATGGCGAACTGATGATGGTCGGCATGTATATCGCGTATGTACTCTTCTCATTATTCCATATCGATCCGTATCTTTCTATTTTGATCGCTGCTCCGGTTCTTTTTGTTCTCGGCATACTTCTTCAGAAGTACCTGATAAATCCGGTGCTGAAGGTAGAGGCGATTATACCGGAAAACCAGGTCATCCTCACCGTAGGCATAGGTATGGTGCTCGCAAATATTGCAACGATCATCTTCTCATCGGACTACAAGACGACACCGGTCGAATATGCAACCAAGGCCTGGTACCTGTCGGATTACTGGAAGGCATCGCCGATCGAGCTTTCGCTCTCGATGCCATGGTCTGTCTCGTTCTGCGTTGCCCTTATCATTACGGCTGCCCTCTGGTTCTTTTTGGCAAAGACAGACATGGGCAAGTCTATCCGGGCGACTGCCCAGGACAAGGACGCTGCGCTTCTCATGGGCGTAAATGTGGAAAGGATGCGGGTCTTTACCTTTGGTCTCGGTTCAGCGCTTGTCGGTTCTGCCGGCTGCCTCTTCATCCCTATCTACTATCTCTACCCTGACCTGGGAGGTCAGTTTACCCTGATCGCCTTTGTAATCACGATCCTCGGCGGACTTGGCTCAACGGTCGGCGCCATTGTAGGCGGCCTTATCCTCGGCGTCTTTGAGTCCCTGACCTCAACCTATGTTGGCATGGGATGGGCGCCTGTGGGCAGATTTATGATCTTTGTGGCAGCCCTTATCTTTGTGCCGGGAGGCATCATGTCGCTCTTCAGGAAAAGGAGGCTCGAAAAATGAAGAAGCCACTTCCTCTCATTATTGCCGGGCTTCTCGCTATGCTTCCCCTGATCGGCCTGAGCTCATACTGGAAGCATATTTTGATCCTTGTGATCATGTGGTCGGT
>JAKAKQ010000226.1 GCA_021813425.1 Nitrospirota bacterium | reverse complement strand
CCGTTATGCTCACCGTAGCCTGCACCGCCTTGTTCACCATACCCTCCACGGTTATGCTCACCGTACCTTCCGCCGCCGCGGTCCCAAAAACAGCCGGAACACGCGATAAGCAGGATAACGGCCGATATTAAACTAAGAGACCTTCTCATATTTCCCCCTTCTTTACCATATATTTACCGGACTATTTTCCTGAAGGCCTCTCGATGGCCCGTCCGCTCTCCTAATTCCCCAGAACCTTCTTGACCTAACCCATCTTTTCCTGAGCTTTGCCGGCTATCTCTTCGGCTTTGCCTTTGGCCTTTAACTTGGGATTATCGGTGATTTCCCCTGCCATTTCCCTGACCTTACCCTTTGCCTGGTGAAACGTTCCTTTTACTTTGTCCTTCATGCTGGATTTCATGGTATTCCTCCTTCAGGTTGAGCATTTACTGCACACTTATAACAGCATAAGCTGTGCCGGGATCTGTGTTGAAAAAAAAGGGCCTCTAATACTTTGAAATCATTGAACTTTCGGCAAAAGCTACGAGATGGGCATGATACGGTTAAAGGCGCCACCTTCTGATATATCAGGAGTCTCCTGATATATCAGGTATTTTTCTTATCTCCTTGGACGCGCAGTTTTTGCTTCCTGGATTCGGGAGTCTTTTCTGCGGCAATCACTTATTGAGGTCAAATGAGGTCAGAGTGACTAAAAGATGTCTCACGGGCAAACATTCAATCAATGACATACCTGCGAATAAACCAGGTTTTCACTAACTGGGTAAGCATCACGTAGCACAATAGCATCGCAGCTAAGAACAGCCAATATAATGGCGGCAGGGGTACAAAACCCAACGCTTCAGCCAATGAAGATGATGGAAGCCATGCTCCAATCGCAACAATGATCAGAGATGTCAGAATCAGGGGCAAGCTGGCTGAACTCTGTATGAATGGTATTTTATTGGTGCGAATCACGTGAATGATAAGTGTTTGTGTAAACAATGATTCCACAAACCACCCCGTATGAAACAGGGCCTCATTATTCCAAGTGTGGAACACATACAACATGATAAAGAATGTCAGGTAGTCAAATATCGAGCTGATCGGACCTATGAAAAGGATGAAACGGCGGATTTCATCTATTGCCCACTTGCGCGGTTTTAGCAGCCATTCCGAATCTACTTCATCGGTCGGGATAGTTGTTTGAGAAAAATCGTACAACAGGTTGTTGGCCAGTATCTGCAATGGTAGCATGGGCAAGAACGGCAGGAATATACTGGCGCCCACAACGCTGAACATATTCCCAAAATTAGAACTGGCGGCCATCTTGATGTACTTGATGATATTCCCGAAGACTTTACGACCTTCGATCACACCTTCCTGAAGGACACGCAAGCTTTGTTCTAACAAGATAATATCAGAGGATTCTTTTGCGATATCCACTGCGCTGTCGACCGAAATCCCAACATCGGCAGCCTTGAGGGCCGGTGCATCATTGATACCGTCTCCTAAAAATCCGACTACGTGGCCCTGCTCTTGCAATGCTTTAATAATACGCTCCTTATGGGCGGGAGACAGTTTGGCAAAGATTGTTGTTTGTTCAGTGACCTGTGCCAGCTCAACATCAGTCATTTTTTCCAGCGTATTGCCCAGCAAGATATGATCGACGGAAAGCCCCACCTGTTTGCATATACTGCGTGTAATGATTTCATTGTCCCCGGTAAGGATCTTGACGTGCACATTATTCCGGCGTAAGTCTTCAAGGGCTTCCGCTGTTGTTGCCTTGGGGGGGTCCAGGAAGGCCAGAAAACCTAAAAGAACAAGCTCTGTTTCATCCTCAACATTGTATTCCTTGGACAATTCCGGCATCTTCTTGTAAGCCAGGGCAATTACCCGAAACCCTTGCTCGTTCAGTTTCCTGACCAATGCTACTGCTTTTATATGGTGTTCATCAATAGCCATCGGGAGCACATTGCCTTGAATATTTATCTGCGTGGAAAGGGCGAGGATTTCCTCAACAGCACCCTTACATATCAGTATATGCTGGTTCTGGTTATCTTCGACGACCACTGACATGCGGCGGCGCACAAAGTCAAAGGGGATTTCATCAATTTTCCTGTAATGCTGCTCTTCGACTAACTGTTTTTCCAAATGCTTATGGTTTAGAACAGCAACATCCATCAGGTTCTTCAGTCCGGTCTGGAAGTAGCTATTCAGGAAGCCAAAGCTCAAGATTTCATCCCGTTCATTGCCGTCAACATCTATATGCTTTATCAGCGCAATTTTCCCTTGGGTGAGAGTCCCTGTTTTGTCTGTGCAAAGCACATCCATTGCACCCAAATTTTGAATTGAGTTCAGGCGTTTGACGATCACCTTTTTGCGGGACATACTGATTGCACCTTTGGAGAGATTGACGGTAACGATCATCGGCAGCATTTCAGGTGTAAGACCAACGGCTACTGCCATGGCAAAGAGAAATGCTTCAAGCCAATACCCCTTGCTCAGCCCGTTGAGGATAAAGACCAGCGGCACCATCACCATTATGAACTGGATCATTAACCAGGTGAATTTATTGACTCCTTTGTCAAAGCCGGTCAGTTCACGTTCACCTGAAATGCTGGTTGCAAGGGAGCCAAGATAGGTGCTGCTCCCGGTTTGGACTACTACCGCCGTGGCTGAGCCGACCTCTACGTTAGATCCCAAAAAACATATGTTCGGCATTTCTAACGGGTCCTGTGCAAAAGTGATAACACGTTCTGCCGATTTTGCAACGGGCAATGCTTCTCCGGTCAAGGTAGACTGGTTGATATGCAGATCTTTGGCCGAGATGAGACGTACATCAGCAGGCACCATGTCCCCTGCCGAGAGCAAAACGATGTCACCCGGCACCAGTTCCTTCAGGGGGATTTCCCGCTTCTCTCCAGCGCGCAGGACAGTGGCTGAAGTGCTCACCATTGCCTTAAGTTTTTCCGCTGCCTTGTCAGAACGAAGTTCCTGAAAAAAACGCAATAAAATTCCGAGTAACACCATAACTGAAATCATTATGGTCCCGCGTTTATCTCCGGTCATATAAGAGATCACTCCCAGGACCAGCAGTAAGACGACCAGAGGATTCTTGAAATTTAAGATTAGCCGCAAGAAAACTGATTTGTGCTTTTCTTTAGCAACCTCGTTTGGTCCATATTGTTTACGCCGGTTCAGTGACTCTTCTTCGTTCAAGCCTTCCGCTTCTGAATGCAGTGTTTGCAGGACCACAGATACGTCAGCCTGCGCACTCTCCAACAGCCTGCTGGAGACGTTTGTCTTGTTGCTGAGTGAGGAATCTATAGCAGGTTTGAAAGTAGAGGAAAGTTTAAACAAGAAGGCTCCTGCAGTCTTCTTTTCTTATCACGCATATAGTCTACTCTGGAAAAGTTATTTTTTCTATATGGTTTCTTATGAGAATTACGATATTTTAGTTTAATGATTAAAGTATGATTTCCATGACGTTTCCTCCTTTTTCTTTGAACGTTTACTCATACTGTTTAACAGCATAAGCTGTGCCGGGACCTGTGTTGAAAGAAAGGGTTCTCTAAGACTTTGAAATCATTGGAACTTCAGCAAAAGCTACGAGATGGGAATGATACGCTGAAAGGTGCCGACTTCTGATATATCAGGAGTCTCCTGATATATCAGACATTTTTCTTGTTTCTTTGGATGCCCAGTTTTTGCATCCTCGATTCAAGCGTCTTTGGATTGATGCCTAAAATCTCTGCCGCACCGTCCTTGCCGCTTACCCGCCATCCGGTAGCGTTCAGGGCCTCCATAATGTGCCGTTTCTCCACCTCTTCCAGAGTCCCGGGCTGCTCTGCACCTGACTGCGCACTCTTTGGCACGTCCAAGTGCAGCAAAGGTCCGGTAGTGATGATCATCGCACGCTCCGTAACATTCCGCAGTTCCCTTACATTGCCCGGCCAGGGATAGGCTTGCAGTGCTTCAACGCTTTTCTGAGGTATTGATTCGATCCGCTTGCCCATCCTCTTGCTGAACTCCTGCACAAAAGTCCATATGAGCGGCAATATGTCCTCCCGACGCTCACGGAGAGGCGGCACGGTAATATGGAAGACGTTCAAACGGTAGTAAAGGTCTTCCCGGAACCCGCCCTCGCCGACCACCCTGGCAAGATCGCGGTTCGTCGCCGATATGATTCTGACATCGACCTTCACGGTCCGGGGGCTGCCAAGGCGCTCAAACTCACCGCTTTCCAGCACCCGAAGCAGCTTGGCCTGGAGCTCAAGCGGCAGTGCGTCGATCTCATCCAGGAAAATAGTTGAAGCATCCGCAAGCTCGAAGCGGCCTATTTGCTTCGATAGCGCGCCGGTAAAAGCGCCCTTTTCGCGGCCGAACAATTCACTTTCGATGAGGGTCGGGGGCAGGGCGGCACAGTTTACTTTAATCATGAGCCGGCCCTTGCGGGCACTCAGGTTATGGATAGCATGAGCGAGCAGCTCCTTGCCGGTGCCTGTCGCCCCCTGGATCAAGACCGTCGAGTCTGTCGGCGCCACTTGTTCTATCTGCTTTAAAACGTTCCTGATCGTTTCACTGTTGCCTACGATATCCTTATGTGAGTGTTGTGAGTGTATCAGATTAATTTCTTCCCGAAGGTAGAGATTCTCCTCGCACAATCTGCTTTTTAACTCCCTGATTTCGGCAAGCGTTCCTTGCAGTGACTCCTCTGCCTTCTTGCGTTCCTCTATTTCCTGCAAGAGTTGCCGGTTTGCTTCGACCAACTCCGCAGTCCGCTCCTTGATGCGCAGGTCCATCTCATCATATGCCTTGCGGAGCGCCTCCTCTGCCTGTTTACGCAAAGTGATGTCGCGGACGTTGCACTGGATGATTTTCTCCTGATCAATGAGGTAGACATTACTGACAAATTCGACATCGATGAGACGGCCATCTCTTGTTTCAAGCGGCAAATGTTCATACCGCACATACCCTTTCGCCTGCAATTCTGAAAATCGGAGCTGGGATGCCGCAGTGTCGCTGAAAGGACCGATTTCCCATAGTTTCTTCCCCAGAAAATCCTTATGCGAGTACCCCAGCATCTCTAACAGGAATGGGTTGACGTCGAGAATCTGTCCCGTATCCGCATCGAGAAGTAATATCCCGTCCTGCGCAGTTTCGAAGAGCCTCCGGTAGCGGATTTCCGATCTCTTCAGCGCCTCATCCGCCTGCCTGCGCCCGATTTCTCTTGCTGTCAAATCCCCAACGGGCTGATGCGCTTCTGCTGATTCATCTATAAGTTGCTCTTTTGTTTTGTCACTATACTTCATACATAATTCTTTATCAAAATACTTATCCCATGTCAATTCTGTCAGGACTTTGCTGCCTGACAATTTTCAAAGGGACGTGCATTCGCTCAAACTATCAAAGATTAGTCATGAGTAAATATTGCTTCACCTTGGGAATCAACCTCTCACTGAGTTTAATTCCATGAAGTCTTCACGTCTGCCAAAAAGTGTACTAACATGTAAATGACAGAATTATTGGTGTTCCTGCAATCTTAGGGAGTGTAAGCCTGATCCATGCGTAAAGAGACCGCAAAAGAAGAAAATCCGTGAAGCTCATACATATCATACTGATCTGTCTTGTTGTGCTCTGCCCGGTCTCTCTCCGTGCAGCTGCTTCTTCAACAGCCCCCGATACGGAACACTCTCTTGAGCCGTCGCATTTCGCGCGCGGAGCTCTTATCGATAAATACCATAAGATTGAAAAAGAACTGGAGAAAAGTCCTTACGATATCCCGTTCTCCATAGAATCGTCCGTGAGCAAAAACGCCTCCCGTGTTGATATCTACGGCACGCTTAAATATCCTTTCGATATTGTGCAAAATGAGCTTCTTGTTCCGGCTAACTGGTGCGAGATTGTTTTGCCTAATATAAGCGTAGGAGCATGCACGTACAAGAAGGTTAATGATACATGGCTGCTCAATATCTATAACGTAGACAAATTCTCCGCTCCTCTTGAGGAGGCATATCAAATGAAATTCGAGTACCGCGTCAGTGAGCTGCAAGCGGGATATTTCGATATTTTACTCACTGCGCATGAGGGGCCCTATCATACGAAGGACCACCAGTTCAGACTTCAGGCGATACCATTAAGCAAAGGCACGACATTCATTCATTTGCGGTATTCTTATCGTTACAGCTCCCTGGCATATTTGCTTATGAAACTATTCGGCGGCAGCAGGGTCGGTTTCAGCGTAACCGGGACGGACAGCAACGGCAACCCTGTTTATGTGAAGGGTTTAAGGGGTTCAGTCGAGCGCGATGTTGTATGCTATTATCTTGCAATTCTGGCGTACCTGGACACACGTAAGATTCCCGCGGAGCAACGATTTGAGAAACAGATTGGTCGATGGTATGATTTGGCCGCTCTATACAAAAAGCAGCTTCTCGACATGGGAAAGGAAGAATATCTCACCCGCAAGAGAAAAGACCGGGAAAGTCAGCAAAAACTTCAGGAAACTTTGGGCAAATAGCGGTATCCCTTAAACGGGCAGGCCGGTTATTGCTCAACAACAAAAGGGTGAGAAAAGCAGGAAAACGCCTTCTTTGAGGCGGCAAATGCTAGTCTTAATCTCCTTCGCCTTAAATATGCCCCTCGCAGCCGCACGGGAGCGACTTCTTCTTCATGTCTCAAAACCTGATAGTTTATCTTCAGCCGATTCGTCGGTCTTGCGCTCAAGTTCTGCAATAACCTGAGCGCCCAGCAAAATGATTAATGCCACAGCTTCCACACTGAGAAGGGCGACAACTACCGTGGCGATTGAACCATAAATCAAATTTACCAAAGATAAACGCGCGTAGTACCAGACCAGAATACTGCGGGTGATCTCCCATAAGATCGTTGCGGTCATCCCTCCGATAAGTGCGTGACGAAAAGCGATACGCACGCCGGGCATCACCAGATAGATGGAAGTAAGCATAAGCGCCTCACCAAGTATCCCCAGCGCATACAGGGCGACTATGGACGTGCCTTCAAGGCTCAAACGCCATCCCAACAGCAGCAACTGCTTTGTTCCAAGTATCTCCAATGCTCCGGCAATAAACGACACCAGCGCTATACCCAGACCTATTGACAGGACGTACACATAAGGAATAATCGCGGAAACGAGAAAGTTGCGGCGCTGAATCCTGACACGCTGAAAAAAAATCACGGACATCGCGTTTTCAAGCATTGAAAAGGCTATCGAGCTGAAAAACAACATGACAAGGAAGTGGATAATGCCGATCACCCTGCGATGCTCAAGAAATACCCGCACCTGTTCTGTCAACGCTGCTGCATAGCCGGGTATCACCATTTCCAGATAGGTTGTCAGGGTGTGAAACAACTGTTCCTCTCCTATAAAATGCGAAAGCACAATGAGGACGAGGATTGACATGGGAACAATCGACAACAGGGTATGATAGGCAACAGCAGCGGATAACAGCAGCCCCTGATTGCGCTTGAAACCGCGCAATACCCTCAGCAGGAAGCTGAAGAGGTGAGCCGGCCTCCGATCTGCACTTTGTTGTTTGTTCATCTTGGAATATGAAACTACACAAAATACAAATGTTATTTTACCCCGTTAGAAAGCCCAGCTGCCTGTAGCGGGGTAATAATACATATTGAGCAAACACGGGATTCAATGCCCCGTGTGAGCATTCCCGTTAGAGGGCAAAGTTTTTCTGACGGGGTTTGCTTCTTACGATCATACTATCATGGCTCATGGGGAAAGAGAACAGTCTGAAGTAAGGGTACTCAGACCAGGGAAGTAGAGGTCAGACGGATCAAATTTCTTAGAGGCCTTGTAAAATAAAGCAATATCTAAGCTCCCACTGCTGCGGGAAACTCGTTATACTGTATGGTAACTTTGTAGCTGATGTTCACGCTCCTGGAGGTTATACCATTTCCCTCGCAATTTAACTCCCCCTCTTTCGATGACGTGCGATTTCTGATCATCGCAGCAACCACTTGGTCCAGATGAAACCCGTCTGTGCAGTCCTTGCAATCCCTGTTCAGGCATTCAACACGGAAATACGCGTGACTGCCAGAGGAAAAAGTGAGGGTCCGCAATAAGTGAACTGTGCTTATTCCTTTCCTATTGTGTTCCATGTCAACTACTATGCTTGAAACTTCCGGAAAACGCTGAGAAATAAGCCCGGCATCCTGCCTCTCCTGCACCCTTTCCAGCTTTGCATCGCACTTCTCACGATAGGTCATTTTTGCCTTTCAATGAAGTCCCCCTGCATTGCAGGGGGCTTCCCAGCCGGTTACAATTTAACGACGTTAATCGCCCTGAGACCTTTCAGACTTTTTTCAATATCGAAGTTCACCATATCGCCTTCCGCAAGGGTCTTCTGTCCGTTGCCCTGGATGGAAGCGTGGTGGACAAAGACGTCGGAGCCGTCATCCCTGGTTATAAAGCCGAAGCCCTTGGAATCGTTGAACCATTTTACTTTACCTTTGGTCATTGCAATACCTCCTTTCTCGTTGAACAACATTCCGGAGTGCACCAATGGAAATGAAAAAAGGCCGCGAAGCTAAACAGTCTTCGTGGCCTTTTGTACGAAAAAGACTCTGAAACCTCTGATCTATTAATAACACGCCTGAGATCAATAAGTCCAATCAGTCATGGAAAAACAGCTGTCGCCAGGCAGCGCGTCCTCCCTCATACGGTTACAAGTAGGGCATACCGCAGCTCATTCATGCTGCCTCCGCACTTAATAGCCGACGGATGTCACCACGAATACGTCCGTACCGTTGGGTCTGCTCACCACAACTTCGTCACCCTCGGTCTTGCGCAACAGCGCCTTTGCCATCGGAGAATCGATGCTGATAAAACCCCTCTTGAGGTCGAATTCGTCCGGACCGACGATGCGATACCGAAACAGATTCCCGCCGGAATCCTCAAGTCCGACCCAGGCGCCGAAAAATACTTTCGACGCATCATCAGGCGGCCTGTCCACGACGATCAGCTCG
>JAKAKQ010000093.1 GCA_021813425.1 Nitrospirota bacterium | reverse complement strand
TTAAGGAGTAAAAGGCATTATAAGCCCTCATTCAGTCATGAAAAGACATATGAAATAATTACAAAAGGCGATGGCAGGACAATGCCAGAACACTTTGACCCTGAAATACTTGAGGTATTTAAACAATCTTCAGATGCATTTAATGAGATATTCGAAGGGCATCAAGACCGACCTTGAAGTCTGACAGAGAAAAGACAACTGCTGTTTTGCTCTTAAACCTCGGCGGCCCTGACTCAATAAGCGCTGTAAAACCATTTCTTTTTAACCTCTTTTCAGATCGTGAGATAATCAGGTTGGGACCGTCATTCATGCAAAAACCGCTTGCATACCTTATATCGTCTTTAAGGGGAAGGAAAACAGAAGATGCTTATAAATTAATCGGGGGTAAATCACCGATCCTTGATATAACGAATGCACAGGCAAAGGCGCTGGAAGAGGAACTGAATAAGTTAGGAGTGAGGAGTGAGGAGCCAGAAACTTTAACTCCACATTCCCCACTCATTGAGGCTACCCCCCCTAATCGCCCCCTTAGTAAGATTACCCCCCCATGCCCCCCCTTAGTAAGGGGGGGATTAGGGGGGGTGAGGGTGTATGTAGGCATGCGGTATTGGCATCCCCTGATTGAGGATACAGTGGAGAAGATGAAAAGTGATGGCATTGATAGAATATTTGCCCTGTCTCTTTATCCCCAGTATTCTGTAGCAACAACCGGCTCGTCGCTTTCAAAATTAAAAGAAATCATCTCAAAATATCCTATGGAGATATTCAGCATCAAATCATGGCATGACCATCCTTTGTATGTTGATGCACTGGTGGAAAAGATAATGAAGGGAATGGAATTATTTAATCTGCAATCACTACCCCCCCTAAGCTCCCCCTTGCCAAGGGGGGGATGGGGGGGTGATGTTCATGTTCTCTTCAGCGCCCATAGCCTTCCGGTGAAATTCATAAATGAAGGCGATCCCTACGTTGACCATGTAAAGGCAACGATAAGTGAGATAATAAAGGAGATAGACATAAGATGGGATCTTTCATATCAGTCCAAAAGCGGACCTGTGCAATGGCTTGAACCTTCAACAGACAAAATGATTGAAGAACTTGCCCAACGGGGAATTAAGAATGTCCTTGTTGTCCCTGTAAGTTTTGTCTCTGACCATATCGAAACTCTATACGAAATCGATATATTATACAAGAACATGGCAGCATCTAAGGGCATAAGACTGGAAAGGGTTGAGTCTCTTAATACATCACCTCTTTTTATATCAGCCCTGAAGGATATTGTGCTTAAAGGCATGGAGGAGGCTGGATGGGACGGATAGCCATAATTGGAGGAGGTATCTCAGGGCTCTCACTGGCGTACTTTCTTCTTGAGAGAGATCCTTCTGCAGAAATAATAGTGTTTGAGTCGGAAAAAAGGACCGGCGGCAAGATATGGACAGATAAGTCAGCGGGGTTTTTATGCGAAGGCGGAGTAAATGGTTTTCTTGACAACAGATCCAAAACCCTTGAACTGTCAAAAAAAGTCTCTCTGCAGCCCCTGAAAAGCAATGATGTCTCCAGAAAGAGATTCATATTTTCAGAAGGCAGACTTCATAAACTCCCTGAATCCCCACCGTCGTTTCTTTCTTCGGGCCTACTGAGTCTTCCCGGAAGGCTCAGGGTAATGGCAGAGCTGATTATACCCAGAAATATCAGGGAAGAAGAGACCCTTGCCGAATTTGCAAGAAGGAGGCTCGGAAGGGAAGCATACGAAAAACTTATTGATCCGATGGCATCCGGTATTTATGCAGGAAACCCTGAGACACTGAGTCTGAGGGCATGTTTCCCAAAGGTATATGACCTTGAAATGAATTATGGCGGACTGATAAAAGGGATGATAAAACTCCAGAAATCAAAGAAAAAATCAGGCTCCAAAGACAAGGTCGGCCCGGGACCAGGCGGTGTGCTGACTTCATTTTACAATGGGATGGGGGAGCTGGCAGATGCCCTCAGGAAGATTCTTGGAGAAAGGATAAGGCTTGGTTACAGGGCAGTGTCATTAGACAGGAAAGGTAATTCATATTCTATTTTTTTCTCAGACGGCTCAAGTATCGAATCAGACGTTGCAGTCATTGCGTCTCCTGCTTATTCGGCCTCGGAAATATTGAGAAATATGAACAAACGCCTTTCTAACATTATCTCGGAGATACCATATCCGTCCTTATCCGTTGTATGTTTCGGATACAGGAAGGAAAATATTAAGTCATCTCTTGACGGATTCGGGTTTCTGGTGCCGTCAAGGGAAAAAAGAAAGATCCTCGGTACATTATGGGATTCGAGCATATTTCCTAACAGGGCACCTGAAGGATATGTGCTTCTGCGGAGCATGGTTGGAGGGGCAAGGGCCTCTGATCTGGCCATGGAGAATGATTCGAGGCTTTATGACATTGTGAAAAAGGAAATAGCGGATATTATGGATATCAGGGCAGAACCGGAATTTATCAGGGTCTACAGGCATGAAACAGCGATCCCGCAATATACGGTCGGGCATCTTGAGAGACTCAGGAATATTGATACTATGCTCTTAAATCATAAAAACCTTTACCTCACAGGGAATGCCTACAGGGGAATAGGGGTGAATGACTGCATAGAGAACTCATTCAAACTTGCCGAAAAGATTGTTGAGGAATCCGCATGAAAAGAGGTAAAATTATTCCTTAATAATATAAAGGAGAAAAGAGGTATGAAATTTTTGAAGTTTTTCCCGGCAATTCTATTGATCGGAATTCTTTCAGTTGCATCGGCAGAGATGAAATCAAGAACATTCGCAAAAGAGGAGATTAAAAAAATGACGGAAACAAGGGCGGTTATAGAGACCAGATTAGGCAACATAGAATTGAAGTTTTACCCTGATGTTGCGCCTAACCATGTCAATAATTTCGTTGAACTCGCAAAAAAAGGTTTTTATGACGGGACAGTATTCCACAGGGTTATCCCCGGTTTCATGATCCAGGGCGGTGATCCCAATACAAAAAACCCTGATAAATCAAAGCACGGTCTTGGTGGTCCGGGTTATACGGTAAAGGCGGAATTTAATAATAAACCGCATAAAAGAGGCATCCTTTCCATGGCAAGAGCTGCCAATCCTGACAGCGCCGGATCCCAGTTTTTTATATGTGTCGCTGATGCGCCGTTCCTTGACAGACAGTATACCGTATTTGGAGAAGTTGTCTCGGGCATGGAAGTAGCCGATAAAATAGTAAATCAGCCGAGGGATAAGGGGGACAATCCAAACGAGAGAATAGATATGAAGGTAAAGATTATAGAGAAGTGAGATAGAAAGGGACAGGGAAACGTCAAGGTTAGCCACAATCTGTCATTCCCGCACGCGAAGCATGTCGGGAATCCTGCTGAAGACAGGGAAAGATTCCGGACAAGCCGGAATGACAAAATCAGCGTGAGAATGTCATTCCCGCAAGCAGAGCGAGTCGGGAATCCTTCTTCGGTTGGACAATTGCCACCCGTAACTGAAGGATTACTTTTACGAAAATATTGTATTTGATAATTTTATTTAAAAGGTTTATCCTATAGACATAAATGGCATGTATGGACAAATTTTAATCTTTTCCATAATAGCATTAGACCTGTATAAAGATAAGAGTCCTTTCTTTTTCAAAAACCTTCCATCACCATCAGAGCAAGAGTTCAGGGCTTCGTTTGCCTGTAATTTAATAAATTTTTCCCAAAAAAGGAGGCAAATTTGAAAGAACAAGAGATAGTCGAGAGTCTGAGGAAAGAGAGTGAAGAATTCAGGAAACTTGCAGAAGAGCATCACAGCCTTGAAGGTATTCTGTCTGAGATTGACAAGAAGGTTTATCTAACTCCCGAGGAAGAGGTCGAGAGGAAAAAAATACAGAAGCAGAAGCTGTTAAAGAAAGACAGGATGGCTGAACTGATAAGGGATTTTAAGAAGAACCACTCAAATTAAAAAATAAAATAGAAATAAGAAATAGGAAATAATAAACAGGGAAGAGAGCGGAGAGTTTTTTGTCTATATTTTTCATTTCTCATTTCCGATTTCTTATTTCTCATTTCTGATATAGGGGGTATTTATTTTATGAGAAGCAAAATAATAAAAGAGGGGCTTGAACGTCTTCCGCACAGGGCGCTCCTTTATGCAACAGGTATTCCGAGGTCAGAGATGAAGAAGCCGTTTATTGGTGTTGCCACAAGTTTTACAGATCTGATACCGGGGCACATAGGCATGAGAGACCTCGAAAGGTTTATTGAAAAAGGTGTCCACACTGCAGGCGGTTATCCGTTTTTCTTTGGGATTCCAGGCATCTGTGACGGTATAGCAATGGGACACAGCGGTATGCACTATTCGCTGGCTTCAAGGGAACTGATAGCTGATATGGTGGAGACGGTTGCCCAGGCACATCAGCTCGATGGACTCGTTCTTCTGACCAACTGCGATAAGATCACACCCGGTATGCTCATGGCTGCCGGGAGAGTAAACATACCATCGATAGTTGTCACAGCAGGGCCGATGTTATCAGGGCATCTCCATGGCAGGAGGCTTTCTCTTGTAAACGATACTTTTGAGGCGATAGGCAAATACAAAAAGGGTTTGATAAGGAATGAAGAATTAGCAGCCCTTGAGATGTGCGCTTGTCCCGGTGCAGGTTCTTGCCAGGGCATGTATACAGCAAACACAATGGCATGTGTCACAGAGGCGCTCGGAATGAGCCTGCCGTACTGTGCTACTGCGCTCGCTGTATCATCGGAGAAAAGAAGGATAGCTTTTGAGAGCGGGAGCAGGATAGTAGAACTTATAAGAAAAAACATCACTCCCAGAAAAATAATGAACCTTAAGGCGTTTGAGAATGCCATACGGGTTGATATGGCCCTTGGAGGTTCAACGAATACAGTGCTTCATATCCCTGCAGTTGCGCATGATGCGGGAATAAAACTGCCACTGGAGATGTTCGATACCCTAAGCAAGACATCACCGCACATAGCAGATATGCTGCCGGGCGGCAGGCATTATCTTGAAGATCTCCACTTTGCCGGAGGCATACCTGCTGTATTAAAGAGATTGAGGGACAGGATATACGACAATATTACGGCTTCAGGAAGAAAGGTATTTGACATTGCTGATATGGCAGAGATAAGCAATGAAGAGGTTATCAGGCCCCTTAACAGGGCCCATCACAAAGAGGGCGGCATAGCAATAATGAAAGGCAATCTGGCGCCCGGCGGGGCTGTTGTCAAGCAGTCTGCGGTAAGCAAGGGGATGATGAAATTTGAAGGCAGGGCGATAGTTTTCAACTCAGAAGAAGACGCCATGAAGGCTATCCTTGCAGGAAAAGTGAAACCCGGGCATGTGGTTGTTATAAGATATGAAGGGCCCAAGGGAGGTCCCGGGATGCGGGAGATGCTTTCACCCACAGCAGCAATATCAGGAATGGGGCTGAACGAATCCGTTGCGCTTATAACGGATGGAAGGTTTTCAGGAGGTACAAGGGGTCCCTGCATAGGACATATTTCTCCTGAAGCTATGGAGGGGGGACCACTGGCAATAGTAAAAGATGGCGACAGGATAACAATAAATGTAACCAGGAGAAAACTCGATATACAGCTTACTCTGCAGGAGATAAAACAGAGGATGCAGAAATGGAAAAAGCCTGAGCCTAAGATAAAGAAAGGTTATCTTTCCAGATATGCGAGATTTGTAAGCTCGGCAGATGAAGGCGCAATAATGAAATAAACCAGGCCGATTCCTGATAAGTCAAAAATATCTCTACAGATAAAAAACCCAGGTTTTAAGGGGTTTCTTATCTCGAAAATACTTGCTTTAAAAGACCGCAATAAATTAATATTCAGTCTAATATATTCTTAGAAAGGTTGTTTTATGGCAAAGAAGAACCCTGAAAGAGATGTAAGCTATTTACTTAATCGACTCAACCATGACCTTGAATGCTTTATAGAAAAGTTCATAGTGTCATCTACTGATATTGAAAGCTGGGGCACCTTATCCAATGGTTTAAAGTTCAAGGATAATAAGGACTGTGAAGAACATGAATCTTCCCGCAGCGTTTCCAATAAACAGATATCATCACTTTATAAAAATATAGATTCTATTATCCATCATATCAAGAATAAATCTGCGGAACTCCGTGAACTTGCTATAAAAGACAGCCTGACAGGGCTTTACAACAGGCATTTCTTTAACGAGGTGATAGAGAGGGAGGTCGCAAGAGGAGAGAGGAACAGTGAGGTCGTGTCATTCATAATGATAGACCTTGATAAACTTAAACAGATCAATGACGGTCTCGGGCACCTTACAGGGGACAAAATGCTTGTTGAGGCTTCAAATCTGATTAAGAATACTGTCCGGAAATCCGATATGGTATTCCGTTTTGGCGGAGATGAATTTCTTGTCCTTATGGTGAATTCCGACTGCAAGATGACGAATCATATGATAAAGAGACTGCTGGATGCATGCGATAAATGGAATGAGATTAATGAAAAGGAATACGGATGCAGGCTTTCTTTCAGCATAGGGTGCTCAACCTGTTATAAATGTGACGATATACTTGAAGCCCTGAATGAGGCAGATGCAAGGATGTACAAGAACAAGAAGGAAAAGAAAGAAACAGAGATGAGGCTAAAACAGTCAATCAACCATAACTGACGAATCTGCAAGCGGGACATTGAGTCTATTGCCCATGGTAACTATATAAATCATCACGCGGTTTTCTAAAAAATAATTAAATTGCCTCATTTTTTCGATACACATGAAAAGACTTTTATATGTTAAAATATCCAAAATTTATTGGAACCCGATCGCTTTCTGCCTTTTGGGCGGCCTGAAGATGATAGCGATTTGAAGAGGAGATTTGAAGAGATGAAAATATCAGGTGCAGAGATCTTTATAGAGTGTCTGAAAAAAGAGGGTGTTAAGCACATATTCGGATATCCAGGAGGTGTTGTGCTTAATATTTTCGACTTTTTGCACGATGAAAAAGACCTCCAGCTGATACTCACAAGACATGAACAGGGCGCTGTTCATGCTGCTGACGGTTATGCAAGGGCAACAGGCAAGCCTGGAGTCGTTCTTGTTACCTCAGGGCCGGGCGCTACAAACACAGTGACAGGGATAGCTACTGCATCAATGGATTCCATTCCACTTGTTGTGTTCTCAGGACAGGTGCCGACAATGCTTATAGGTAATGACGCATTCCAGGAGGCAGATATAGTCGGCATTACAAGGCCCTGCACAAAATATAATTATCTTGTAAAGGATGTTAAAGACCTCGCTCATATCATTAAAGAGGCCTTTTATATCGCCTCTACAGGACGTCCGGGACCTGTGCTTATCGACCTGCCTAAAGATGTTACCACTGGAAAAGCAGACTTTGTCTGGCCTGAGAGCATCAAGATGCGGACATACAGGCCTACTTATGAGGGCAACAGATACATGATAAACCAGGCAGCCCATATGATAGCCAAGGCTAAAAGGCCTGTGCTTGTTGCAGGCGGAGGCGTAATAGCATCAGGCGCCTCAAAAGAGCTTAAGGAACTTGCCGAATATACTGATGTGCCTGTTACAATGACCCTGATGGGACTCGGGGCTTTCCCTGGATCTCACAAGCTTTCCCTCGGCATGCCCGGCATGCACGGTACTTATTATGCCAACAGATCTATACAGGAGTCAGACCTTCTGGTTGCTATCGGAATGCGGTTTGACGACAGGGTGACCGGGAAGATAAGCGCATTTGCCCCGCATGCAAAAATAATCCATATCGATATCGACCCTACCTCGATCAAAAAGAATGTTCGTGTTGATATCCCGATCGTCGGTGATGTCAAGAAGGTGCTCTCCACGATGAACAAGGTTTTAAAGGAAGAGGTAAAAGAGCAGTGGGGTGAGGTAAGAAAGGCATGGTTGAAACAGATAGATGCATGGAAGGCTGAAAGGCCGATGTCATATGATAAGAGTGTTGATACAATCAAGCCTCAGTATGTCGTTGAAAAGATATATGAACTGACAAAGGGAGATGCGATAATAGCGACCGAAGTCGGCCAGAACCAGATGTGGACAGCGCAGTTCTTCAAGTTCGATAAACCACGCACGCTGCTGTCTTCAGGAGGTCTCGGGACCATGGGATATGGTTTACCGGCTGCAATAGGCGCTCAGCTCGCATTTCCAAATAAACTTGTTATCGATGTGGCAGGTGATGGAAGCATACAGATGAATATTCAGGAGCTTGCTACCGCTGTTATAAACAAACTTCCTGTAAAGGTCGCCATACTAAACAACAGGTATCTTGGCATGGTCAGGCAGTGGCAGGAACTCTTTTTCCAGGAAAGATACTCTCATACCAAACTTGATGAATCCGTGCCGGACTTTGTAAAGATTGCAGAGGCTTACAGTGCAGTCGGGTTAAGGGCTACCAAGCGTTCCGAGGTTGAGCCTGTACTTAAAGAGGCATTCAGTATCAAAAAACCTGTCTTTATGGACTTTGTTGTTGATTGGAATGAGAAGGTTTATCCTATGGTTCCCGCAGGCGCTGCAATAGATGAGATGTTATTCCGTGAGGATGAGAAGAAATCCGAAAAAAAGCTGAAGGCGGTGAAATAAACTAATGAGACATACTATATCCATACTTGTTGAAAATAAATTCGGTGTGCTTTCAAGGATCTCCGGGTTGTTCAGCGGAAGGGGATACAATATCGAAAGCCTCTCTGTAGGAGAGACAATAGACCCCAATGTATCTATTATGACGATTGTAACAAGCGGTGATGACTGGATCATAGAGCAGATAAACAAGCAGCTCAACAAGCTGATTGATGTGATAAAGGTTGTCGACATGACAGAGCTCGACCACGTTGAACGCGAGATGGTACTGATCAAGGTCGCACCCCGTGCTGAAGACAAGGCAGAGGTCTTGAGACTTACAGAGATATTCCGCGGAAGGGTTGTGGATTCAAGCCAGAAGACCTATACGA
>JAKAKQ010000161.1 GCA_021813425.1 Nitrospirota bacterium | reverse complement strand
GATAGGCTGGAGGTGTAAGTGCAGTAATGCATTCAGCTGACCAGTACTAATTGACCGTGTGTCTTGACCCTTTTCTATTTCTTCCCCCCTGTTGTCAAAGAGATTGAAAAAACAGGTTCTTTGCTGTTATTATTTCAACACGGAAATAAGGTTTCCGGTGGTGTTGCCGGAGGGGTCACACCCGTTCCCATTTCGAACACGGAAGTTAAGCCCTCCATGGCCGATGATACTTGAGCCGCGAGGCCCTGGGAAAGTAGGTAGCTGCCGGATTAAAATTGAAGGCCCCGATCTGATCGGGGCCTTTTTTGTTTCTGTCATACAGTACACATCTATTAACCCGAAAAATGCAATTATTGCAGGGACACGCTCCAAAAAACTTTATAATGTCGCAATCTGGATACTTATGAAATCGAACGTCTTTCATAAAAATATGATGTCCTTTTGAGTATCAGACGTCTTGCAAGGGTGGCGTCTGCCTCAGCGGATTCGCTCTCCTCAGCGAGTCGCTGGGGCGACCGAGGAGAACAGATAAAGATTTTTTTCCACATATCCCTGCAAATTTTTATTTTGAAATGCATTTTGGGGTTAACTGACATCTTCATTATCAGACAGAACGGCTATAAATATAAAAATGATGAAAACTTATTTGAATTTTGATAAAACGGGCTTGATAATTTCCTCAGGTCAAGATTTTCAGAGGCAAAACAATTTTTTCAGCAGGCACTTGAAGAATATCCGCAGGACGGGCCTTCGATTGCATATATTTCACTTTGCGAATACTATGAGAACAACCCCCCTGCGCCGGGTTGGGACGGCGTCTATATCCAGACAGCTAAATAAGCTTATAGTTCAAGACCTGAGAGGTTTCCGGTGGTGTTGCCGGAGGGGTCACACCCGTTCCCATTTCGAAGACGGAAGTTAAGCTCTGCATGGCCACTTTTTTCACTCCCTTCGGAGCTTAAGAAATAACAAAACAGCGCGTTTTGTATCTGAGTACCGTTAATTAAAAGCACAAAATCGTAAAAGGTTTATTTAATTTGACGTATGGTGCCAAATATAGTACCATAAATAAGACCTATACAAAGGAGGCGGAATTATATGAAATTAGCAGAGGACATTAAGCCCATCACCTATATGAAGACGAGATCTTCTGAACTGATAAAGACTGTAGGCGAAAATAAACGCCCGATCATAATCACCCAAAACGGCGAGGCAAGGGCTGTTTTAATAGACATAGACAGTTATGAAAAGCAGAAAGAAGCCCTCCTGCTTTTAAAAATAATTGCACAGGGAGAGGAAGATATAAAGGCCGGAAGGGTGACTGAGCAGGAAACGGTTTTTAAGAAGCTGGATAAAAAACTGGGCATCTGATGAAAACCTATAAAGCGTTTTGGACTGATGAAGCTGTCCTTGATCTGAATGAGATAGTTGGCTATATTTCGCAGGACAAATTGACAGCGGCAGTTTCTGTTTATAAGGCCGTCAGAACAAAATGCATGTCATTAAGAAATAATCCTGAAAGATACAGGATCGTTCCGGAATTGCTGGAGCTTGGAATTGTAAACTACAGAGAGATTGTCTATGGTCCGTACAGGGTGATATATAAACTGACCGCTTCAGTAGTATATATAATCGCTGTTGTAGACAGCCGCAGGGACTTTGAAACCTTTATCTACAACCGGATTTTAAGGAAATCTTAATACCCAAACCTAATCGAGTTCTTTATTAAATCAGTCCCAATCCGATCCCCATCCCTCAATATAAGATTAATAAAGCAAAATAGCTTGGTACACCCCGGCGAGTCACTTCGTGAAAGTACACAAGTCCGAAAGTCGGCAGGCGCGGAAGAGCGGAGGTACAATATTGCAGAAGCCAGCAAGCGGGAAAGCAGGACTCAAGCAAAATAATCCACAAAAATATATCCAGCCTTTGTTACTATAAAAAAATATGAGAGAAGATAAGAAAAATTAAAATTGAGAAATGACGAAAGAAGAATATATAAATGAAAAATATGAGAAATATCTTTATTACTGGTCGAATTTTACTTTTGGCGCCAGTGTTCCAGTTGTTCTTTCATTAACATTCCTTGATTACCTGGCCACCCCATTCAACTTTCTACGGTTTCTTGTCTGCAGAATTATTACTTCTATTTGTCTTATTATCCTTTTTCTACTAAACAGAAGAAAAGTAGACAGAATAGCCTTGCTGTTATCTCAATCTGGTTCTGCAGTGTCTGCATACACGTTTATTAATATCTTTGCCGAGATATTTCTTGCATGAGGGGCATCTCCAGTTAAAGGCCGTAAAACCGATAAACGCAGAAATGACTACAAGCTGAGTTGCAAAAAGAGTATTTTTTGAGTATTCTCCGAAAAGGTCCGGGCGCTTATAAATCACGGCAAGCAATAATACGAGAAATAGCGTTACCGCTATGGCGATAAACTGACGGCCCTGGCGCAGCCAGAAATCACGCATGATCTGTTTATCATTTCTTTTTTGCATCATCAGTTATTTCTATATTATAACTTTACGTTTGCAGCTTTTGAAAATCATCTTTTATAAATCTGCTGTATTTTGGAGACAGTCCCATGACCCGAAATCCGGGGAGCATTCGCCAGATGCCATGCAGTGCACTGTTCAGGGTAAAGGCTTTCAGCCGACAACCCGTCAACCGGCAGAATCACAAGCATTCTTCTTAAATTTTGTGGTATGAAGTTTGGATTGATACTTAAAGCAAAGCCCCAAATATATTTGGGGCTTTTTCCCCAGTTAAACCGTCCTACTTGTTAATCACCTTCACTGCCTTAGCATTATCAGATGATGAAAAGATGCATGTCGAGGATTTCCCTGCTGATGCCGTCCCGTACATATAAATGATATTGATGCCTGCATCTGCTATTTTCCTGGCGATTTTCTGCAGTTCGCCTGACTTATTCGGCATTTCCACGGCAAACACATCTTCCTCATCGGCCTTAAGACCCAGCTTTGAGAGCGCTTTTTTGGCCTTTGCATTACTGTCTGTAACAATCATGAAAAATGCCTTGCCTTCCATTCCATAGGCACATATGGAGCTGATATTCACCTTTGCGGCTGCTATTGCAGCGGTGACCTCTGAAAGCAGCCCGGGTTTGTCAGGCATACCGAAATTGAGTTGTTTTACTTTCTTAGCCTTTGCCATAAGTCCTCCTTGCAGGTTTGTTTAATAGAATTGTATACCATATTGCAGAAAAGTCAAATGCACTGAGTGTTCCATTAGAAAAGGAGCTTCTCCTGCGGGGCTATGGGCCGGACGACTTTATCAGGGAGTTATTTTTGAACAGCTCTTTTTTGATCTGCTCGCCGTTTATACCGAAATAGTCCACCATTTTGCTGAATCCTTCCTTATCAGCGAATTTATCGGTATAGTATACCTCCCTCTTCACCTTCTTTTCATCGCTGTCCAGGTAGATAAGGATTTTTATCACGGTCGAGGGATTTTTTCCATTATTCGAAAAATTAAATACTACCGTTTTACCCCCGTATTCATTTTTTTTCGGGACATTACTCTCGTCTCCAGCATTACAAACTCCCTGGAGGAGGAATAACATGCAACAGATCCAAAGCACTTTTTTAATATGACTGGCAAGCATTGCTCTACTCTATAAGGTATTTTAGAATTTGTCAAACGATTCTGAAGCGGATTCTGTATAATGAAATTAAGGGTGCTGGGAAAAGGAAAATATCTATGTTTCTGAAAGTCGGTCATCGCGGAGCCAGGGCGTACGAAATCGAGAATACCCTTGAAAGTTTTAGCAAGGCGCTGGAACTCGGCGTGAATGCTGTCGAACTCGATCTGCGCCAATCCGGGGACGGGGGACTGATTATCAGCCATGACGATAACCTGAAAAAAGTATTCGGGCAAGATCTGTCAGTGAACGAGACGACGATTGCGGAACTGAAACAACTGACAGGGAACAGGATCGCCACCTTCGATGAAGCTCTGCGCTTAATCGACAGGAAGGTCGAAAAAATCCTGGTGGAATTAAAAGAGGCCGGTTATGAAAAGAAGGTCCTGGATGTGATCAGGAAAGAGAAACTGGAAGATAGGGTTATAGTCGTCTCCTTCCATGAATCGATCCTTGCCCATGCCCGGGAACTCGACAAAAAAATAGAAACAGGCCTCATTTATACGAAATTCAGGAACCCTATCGAAGCAGCCCTGAAACTTAATGCCCAATACATCGTCCCTCTCTATAGATTTGTTCATACGAGAGATGTCGAAAATGCGCACAGGAACAAGCTGAAGGTGATTGTATGGACTATCAATACAAAAGAGGAAGTCAGAGAATACGTCGCTAAAGGTGTTGACGGAATTGCGAGCGACAAGCCGGATATTTTTAAGGGTATAGTTTGAGTTATGATTCTGACGGAGTGTCCGGTGTCCCCCTATTAAGGAGATGTCGGGTTTTGTGATTATGGTATACTTCAAAATTAAATTGCGCGGGATCTGTAGGGGCGAACGGCTGTTCGCCCTACAGATAGACAAAGGAAGGATTTAAATCAAGATGAGCAACGAACCAAACAAAGTTATTTACTCCATGGTCGGTGTAAGCAAGTATTACGATAAGAAGCCGGTATTGAAAGATATCTATCTCTCTTATTTCTATGGGGCAAAGATCGGTGTCCTCGGCCTGAACGGATCAGGGAAAAGCTCCCTCCTCCGCATCCTTGCGGGAAGGGATAAAGAGTTCAATGGCGAGACAGTACTTTCTCCTGGCCATACAGTAGGTTTTCTTGAGCAGGAACCAGAACTGGATAATAAAAAGACAGTGCGGGAGATTGTGGAAGAAGGTGTTCAGGAGATCGTAAATACCCTTAAGGAATACAACCTTATCAATGAAAAATTCGCTGAGCCAATGTCTGATGATGAAATGAACAGGCTTATTGAACGTCAGGGAAAAGTTCAGGAGAAGCTTGATGCCCTGGATGCATGGGACCTGGATTCACGTCTGGAGATGGCCATGGATGCCCTGCGCTGTCCTCCTGGAGATACATTGGTCAAAGTCCTCTCCGGAGGGGAAAGGAGGCGAGTAGCACTCTGCAGGCTTCTCCTTCAAAAGCCGGACATACTGCTTCTGGATGAGCCCACAAACCACCTCGATGCCGAGACAGTAGCCTGGCTGGAGCACCATCTGCAAAGCTATCCCGGTACCATCATCGCAGTGACCCATGACCGCTATTTCCTTGATAATGTCGCCGGCTGGATCCTTGAACTTGACAGGGGAGAGGGGATTCCCTGGAGAGGGAATTACTCCTCATGGCTTGAGCAGAAAAAAAACCGGTTGCAGCAGGAGGAGAAGTCCGAGAGTGAAAGGCAGAAAACGCTTCAGCGCGAACTTGAGTGGATAAAGATGTCTCCCAGGGGCCGCCATGCAAAGGCAAAGGCGCGTATCAATTCTTATGAGGCTCTGCTCAGTCAGGACATAGAAAAAAGATCAAAAGAACTCGAGATCTATATTCCTCCCGGACCCCGTTTGGGCAATGTTGCAATAGAAGCTGAAAACGTAAGCAAGGCATACAGTGATAATATTCTTATGGAAGGCATAACCTTTTCCCTCCCTCCGGGCGGAATTATAGGGATTATCGGACCTAACGGAGCTGGAAAGACCACCCTCTTCCGTATGATCACCGGTCAGGAAAAACCCGACTCCGGCGCCTTCAGAAAAGGAGAAACCGTAAAGCTGGCATATGTCTGCCAGAGCCGCGATGACCTTGATTCAAATAAGTCCATCTGGGAGGTGATCTCAGGCGGGGAGGATGCGATTCAACTCGGCAAGAAGCAGGTCAACTCGCGCGCATATGTTGCGCGATTCAATTTCTCCGGGAGTGATCAGCAGAAAAAAGTTTCGATGCTGTCCGGAGGAGAAAGAAACCGTGTGCATCTTGCACGCATGCTGAAGGAAGAGGCCAACGTCCTTCTGCTTGACGAGCCCACCAATGACCTGGACGTAAACACAATGCGCGCTTTGGAAGAGGCATTGGAGAATTTTGCAGGCTGTGCCCTGGTCATCAGCCATGACCGGTGGTTCCTTGACCGTATTGCCACCCACATACTCGCTTTTGAGGGCGACAGCAAGGTGGTATGGTTTGATGGGAACTATTCAGAGTATGAAGCCGACAGAAAGTCCCGTCTTGGCGCTGCTGCAGACCAGCCACACCGCATCAAATACAAACATCTGACAAGGAGGTAAGAAAATCGGAAGAAAGATGTATAGGTAACGGCTGAAGCAACCTAAAGTTATAATATCACGTTGACATTGAGGAGCAGTCTGAATATTGTAAGACTCATGAAATCGGTTGTGATTATCGTTGTGATCTGTATCTCTTTTTCGCTCCTCTCCCTCGTGAGCACACCTTCTCCTGCGGCAAATATGAACACAGCTGTGATCACTCTTGATGTATGCAGCGCCTCTGAATCAGGCATTCAGCAGAACATAGATATCCCATTTCTCTGTGAATGCTCATGCAGGCTTATCCCCCTGAGAATTACCAGTTTTAACAAAATATCGAGTCATGACAGTAAAACTTTTTTGATAGCCTTTCTGGATGACCACCCTCCGAAATCTTTGATTTCCGGAATTGTGGGTCTGTAGACTTTTCTGTCGGGTGTTTTGCCTATGAGGATATTGACCTCTACCGACTTTATACCCTTTTAAACAGACTCCATTTCGGAAACATTTAAGATGTTGTTCTTAGGTCGTATTCTTTAATCTTTATGATTTTCCAAAGGAGGTACTCTTGAAAAAAAGACTTATCATAATAATATTTATTATTTGCATTAATACGGTACTCCCCCAACTTGCATTCCCGGCCAGTCTCTGCTGCCAACTGTCAAGCGGCATCCAGGAAAGTCTTCTGGGTGTTGCCTCACCCGGGCAAAGGAAATTCTCCCTGCAGTTTACCTATAGCTTTACTCTCATGGACAGGCTGAGGGAAGGCACATCGAGAAGGTCTTTACAGGATGTGATCGATGAAAGGAGATTTATGACAATTCCTACAAGGATGGAGATGACCAAGTATACATTGACTGCTGCATATGGTTTCAGCCCGAGGTTTTCGGCATTTGTGAGCATCCCTTATCTTAGAAATACCATGGATATGGTTATGGTAACGGACATGGGGGACATGGGTATGAATGTTATGAAACAGGCCATGGAGCCTGTGCAGGACATCGGAGATGTAACTGTCATGGGTCTCTATCGCATTTACACCAACAGGGAGATAACACCGACGGATTCGATTACCATTGGCGCGGGCATAAAGACCCCAACCGGCCCCTCCACAAAAAAGTCAGACAACGGAGAATTTGTCCATGCCCACATGCAGCCCGGCACCGGTTCCTGGGACCCTGTTTTTTCCCTCATCTATACAAAGATGGCAACACCCTTTCTCATACAGGCAGATGTGACCTATCAGATTTCCACGAGAAACCCGGACGGATATAAATTCGGTGATTCCTTTACGACAAATCTTTCGGGGAAATACGCGGTATCTTCTTCTTTTAATGTGCTGGCAGGTCTCACATATCTCCATCTCAGCAGGGCAAGCGACAAGGAAGGAAAATATACAAATTTAACGAGTCTAATGGATGACACTGCAAACACTGGAGGAGACAGCATCTGGTTTTCCCCTGGAATACAGGTGATTCCATTTAAGAACGGCATGATCGATCTTAAGATGCAATTTCCAATATGGGAACGTGTAAACGGCGTTCAGTTGGTATCAAGACACAGGATACTCGTTGGGGTTTCGTACACTTTTTAACGCACAAAACGATTCTAAACAGGAGGACATTTTGATGAATGAAAGACATATATTTTTTATTCTGTTCCTTTTACTCACAGGTCTTGCTGCTTACAGCTGCTCGGGCAGCGGCACAGGCAGCATTGCGAGCAACAACGTGCGGCTTGACCTGACAGGGAGCAGACAGGGCCAATCGGTGGGTTTTGTGGATGTAGACGGAGACGGAATCGATGACAAGGTTGTCGGCGCCCCTTATGCTTCCGTATCGGAAAGGACAGGAGTTGTTCTTGTATACAAAGGCACTGCAACAGGAAATAGCTCATCACCTATTATGATCATGACCGGCGATGACAATTTCGGGTTTTCATTTGCAAATCTCGGAGATGTTGACGGTGACCACAGGGATGACTTTGCTGTCGGCGCCATAAACGGAAGCGGCAGCGATGATTATGAGTCGTCTCTTTGCGGCACGGTAACTATCTACAAAGGCGGAAATAAATGGCAAGTCATCAAGAAGCTCGCAGGCGAGGGGCCCATGGATAAGTTCGGGTTTTCCCTTTCAGCAGGCGATCTTGACAATGACGGCTATAATGATATCATTGCAGGAGCTCCGTTTAATACCAATACGCCATCCCTTTATCAGCAGGGTGCTGTTTATGTTTACTTCGGACCGGATTTCACAAGGAGTGTCGCACTTCATGCTTCGTCAAGCAACAAGGGAATAGGCTGGGCAGTCAGCTCCGGGGATATCAACGGCGACGGCATTTCTGACCTACTAATCTCGGCAAACGGGAAGGTTCTGGGCTTTTATGGGGGCAGTTCCTTTGCTCCCTCCATAAGCTCTCCTGATCTGACCATCAGCAGTTCCGCTTCGGGTTTTGGAAAGGCTATTGAAGTTATCGGGGATATCGATGGTGATGGGAAAAAGGAAATAGCCGTAGGTGCGCCGAATGCTGTGATAAACGGCAATCGTGATACGGGGAGCGTCTACATCGTAAAAGGAGGAGACGGCACAAGAACTATAAATTTGAATGCCGCAGCAGCGGATTTGATAGTCCGGATCGATGGAAACGGGATCTTTAGCCGTTTTGGTTCTTCCATCGTTTCTGTTGGTGATCTGGATGGCGACAGCAAACCTGATTTTGCCGTAGGCGCTCCGATGGACGATGTCAACCCCAACGACCTGGGCGGAAAGGTATATCTGTTCAAAGGAAAGG